>NZ_JAUTYT010000009.1:0-270933 GCF_041946075.1 Flavobacterium sp. LAR06
TGAAATTGGTAGACACGCTGGACTTAAAATCCAGTGAACAGCAATGTTCGTGCGGGTTCAAGTCCCGCTCTGAGTACAAGAAAGCCCTTTCAATTTGAAAGGGCTTTTTTATGCAATAAATTTTTTGTTTTTACTTCTTTTCTTCAAAGCAGAAATATTTTTAGTGTAAAATGAAAAGTTTCACATTTCTTACGCTGCTGAAACTTTTAGGTGTTATTTAATTACAAAATGATCAAGTCCTCCATAAAATAGTTTCTCGTTGGTAAGAGCTATTAAAAAGCCTGATTAACTAATGTGAAAAGTGCAATGTTGGGGTTTTTCTCTTTAATTTTTATTGGATAAAGACTTTCTGAATGGTTATTTGTATTAGTAAATAAAACCATCAAAGTGTTTGAGATGATCTTAATTGACAGTCTAAGAAAGTATATTTTATTGCTGAACGGTTTCTTTTGCCTATGTAAAATGTTTTTATGGTAGCTGCAGCTATAAAGTTTTTCCGAAAATCGGTAATATATGCTTCGATATTTTCTGCAATAGTATGCATTAGGCATACAATATCTTTTAGGAATGCTTGGAACTTAACTTTTCAATATTAAACTTTGTTATAATCTATATCTCAATATAAATAGTAGAAAAAGAAGCCCATTATATTGATTTTTGATTTCATTTTGTAATTATTCAATTGTGTCATAACTTTTTTAGTATAACCAATTGGTCGCAGTTACTCTTCGTGATGTGTTTTTAAAATATGAATTCGTCATGTTTATTAGATCATATATTTGTAAGACTATTGTTTTTGTAAATGATAGTAAGCTGGTAAAATATCGAACTTAAAATATCATTTTTTTCTTATCTTCTTACAAACAAAGTTGACAATGTATGAATATTATTAAATGTATATCCGAAAAAAAAATGAAATTGATGCTTATTAAATCAATAATTGTTTTTTCTGTAAAAATTTCAGAAAACTAACTTTTACAATGAACAAACATGTGTTCGAGCACATTTTTTCTAGTTTTTGTATCTAAGTGTAATTTTTTTAATTATGTTTGCGCATATTTCATTAAAAAAATATGCTGTGACTACAATTCACCCCCCGTTAATTTTACTAAACGAACCTGTGCTTTTATTAAAAGTGGCAGAGGGAGATGAATTGACCTATACCCGTCTTGTAGAAAAATATTGGCAAAAGGTACTGCAGCATGCGCTCAGCTTTGTAAAATCATATCCAATTGCCGAGGAGTTAACTCAAGATGTCTTTATTCAGATATGGGATAAACGTGAAAAATTAGCAGAGGTAAAATGCTTTAATAATTATCTTTTCATAGTGAGTCGAAATTTGATCATTAGTCATATTCGGAAAAAACTGATAGAAACAGATTCATTAAAAGATGAAAAATTGCAAGAGCTATTTTTCAATCCTGATGAACAATATGAGTTTAAAGAATTGATTGAAATAATAAACGATGGAGCTGCACTTTTGCAAGAACCAAGACGTTCTGTTTTTCTGTTAAGCAGAATGGAAGGCAGGGATACGGATTATATCAGCAAAGAACTCGGTATAGCTACCAGAACTGTGCGTTGGCACTTGTTACAAGCCTTAAATTTTCTTAGAAAACACCTACATAGTCAATATAATATCGATCTAATGATGTTATTTTTATTTATCTCATATTTTTTTTCATAAAATTTTCATTTTTCATTGCCACTTTGGTATTGAATCCTCGTCTTTATAATTGGAGCCCTTTTTAGATCCCTACAAAATTATTTTATTTATGTATCAAGAAGAATTGTTTAAAGAACTTATGGAGCAGTTTGTCTCGGGCGAGATTACCCCTAGAGGGAAAGAAATGCTACTTTCAATGCTTGATAATCCAAAGTATTCACAAGAACTCAATACAATTCTGCGGGAAAATTATGATTCTGTAGAAATCCCTCGAGTGAGCCCTGAAGTCACAGGAAAATTTATACAGGAGTTAAAAATTAAAATGGGGAAATCTTCTAAGACAGAGAATGGAGATTCTACTGTTTTGAATCTGTTGAATTGGAGAAAAATTGTAACTGCGGCAAGTATCCTTTTAGTGGTAGGGCTTGGAAGTCATTATGTTTTTCAGAAAGACAATAGAATGTCAGTAGCGGTCGCATCAAAAGAAACACATGATAAAAAGCCTGGTAAAACTGGGGCGATACTTACGCTGTCTAATGGTTCTAAGATAGTTTTGGATAGTGTAGGGAACGGTTTGTTGGCCAATCAGAACAATACAACTGTTTCAAAAAAGAATGGTGGGGTAGTGTATACCTCAGGTACAAATGCAGAAGTAGTATACAATACCATGACTACACCAAGAGCCCGTCAGTATAATCTGGAATTATCAGATGGTACAAAAGTATGGCTTAACGCTTCATCTTCAATTACTTTCCCAACTTCTTTTGCTAAAAATGAAAGAAAAGTAAAGATAACCGGAGAGGTTTATTTTGAAGTAGCCAAAGATAAAACCAAGCCTTTTAGAGTTTTAGTAAATGATATGCAAGTCAATGTATTAGGTACTCATTTTAATGTAAATGCTTATCATGATGAAGAAACAGTAAATACTACTCTTTTAGAAGGTAGCGTGTTAATAACTGAACAAAGTAAAAAAATACTGTTAAAACCAGGACAGCAAGCTCAAAAACAGAAGTCAGGAGTAATTTCTGTTAACAATAATGTGAATATGGATGTGGTCATGGGATGGAAAAACGGTTTGTTTTATTTTGAAAATGCAAGCCTTGAAAAAGTTTTACGACAATTGAGTCGTTGGTATGATGTAGATGTTGTTTTTGAAAAAGGAGTGCCGGCAAGAGCATTTGAAGGAGAAATACAAAGAGATCTAAAACTCTCACAAGTATTAAAAATTTTAGAAAAGAATAAGATTCATTTCAAGATTGAAGGAAAGATTTTAAGGGTAATGCCTGATTAGATTACAATGGGGAAACCCTTTTTACAGAATATTTATTTATTGTCCATAAAAAAGCCAGCAGATGTTGGAAGCATTGCTGGCTAAGTTCTGAAAGCAGAACAGTTATGGAAAAATAAATAGATAAACCAGCCAAGCAAGCATAGAGAATTTATTATTAACCAAAACCATTACGAAAGTATGAAATTATTACCAAAATCCCAGCCAAAGAATTATTGGCTGACATCAAAAACCTGGAAAGTTATGAAATTAACATCCATACTGGTTATTGTCCTTACTTTACAAGTTTCGGCAGCAGTATCTTCACAAAACATTACTTTTTCAGGAAAGAATGTTGCGATTAAGAAAGTATTAAACGTCATAAAAAATCAAACAAATTATGTTTTTTTCTATGATGTTGAAGTCCTGAAAAATGTTAAACCAATTTCTCTTAATTTAATAAATGCTCCTATTGAGAAAGTTTTAGAACAAACTTTCGCAGGTCAGCCTGTCACGTGGATCATCGAGGGAAAAACAATTTCGTTTGTTCCTAAAGTGGAGATAATAAAAGAGGTGGTCCATTTGAAATCGGTAGAAAAGCAAGTTAAAGGGAAAGTAACTGATGAAGCTGGTCTACCTATTCCAGGAGCAAATGTTAGAGTAAAAAACGGAGTAGCATCGGTACAAACTGATCTGGATGGTAGTTTTACTATTTCTGTACCATCTTCTAATACTATATTGATTATTTCCTTTATGGGGATGCAAACTCAGGAAGTAATAGTTTCCAGTGATTTTTTACCTGTTGTTTTGATTGCGCAAGGACAAAAATTAGACGAAATTATGGTGCAGGTTGCTTACGGAACCCAAAAGAAAAAGACACTGACAGGTGCACAAGCAGCTGTAAGTCAAAAAGCTCTTCAAGACAGACCAATTACTAGCTTAACGACTGGTTTGCAAGGAACTATGTCGGGAGTTACTGTTACCACTACAAATGGACAGCCTGGCAAAGATGGAGCCGCCATTAAAATACGTGGAATAGGAACCTTAAATAATAGTAATCCTTTGGTTGTTGTTGATGGAGTGATCGCTACCATGAGTGAAGTAAATCCTTCTGATGTTGAAAATGTAACGGTATTAAAAGATGCAGCTTCTTCTGCAATTTATGGTTCCAGAGCGGCAAATGGTGTAATTTTGGTTACAACCAAAAAAGGAAAAAAGGGAGGGGTTCAGATTCATTTCGAATCCAATATGGGAGTTCAGAATTTGGGGCCATTACCTGATTATTTACCTTCCTGGCAACAAGCAGAAATGTTTAACCAGGCCAAGTTAAATGAAGGGACTGCCATTGCAAACTTACCATGGAGTGCTGATAAAATCCAAAAATTAAAAGACGGTAGTGATCCTTATAATTATCCCAATACGGATTGGCTTGATTTGTTTTATAAACGTGCAGCGCTACAAACCAATCATTATCTTAGTATAGGAGGGGGAGATGGTAAATCACAATATTCTTTTTCTATGGGATATTTTGATCAAAATGGTAACGTAGACGGATTAAGAAGTCAAAAAGTATCAACAAGATTTAATATCAATACAAAAGTTAGTGATCGATTTAGTATCAGCGGAAATATAGCTTACCAATATATGCCAACTGTTGAACCAATAAGCTCCTATGCGCCTGGGTTCAGTTCAATGTTAAAGCTGCTTAATCGTATTTCTAATACCGTAGTAAATCAATATCCAAATGGTCAATATGGCTATGTAGGGGATGGAAATCCAATGGCTTGGCTGGATTCAGGTTCTGAAAACAAGACCATAGCAAATACACTAACAGCAAATTTTGGTGCCGACTGGGAAATTGTGAAGAATTTACATTTTAAACCAGCATTGCAATATCGTGGTACTTCGGGCCAAAGAAAGCAATTCATGGAAAAAATCGAATATTTTAGCCAGACAACAGGAGCTTTAACCAAAACCCAAGGCCCTAATCAGTTGTATCAAACTTCAGATAAAAGTACTTATTATAATGTTCAAGCATTATTGGATTATAAATTGAACCTGGGAGAGAAACATCATCTTAGTTTCTTAGGAGGAGCAACCAAAGAGTATAGTCTTTATGAATTTATGTCGGCTTATCGTCAGGATTTCTTAAATAATGAATTGACAGAAATAAATGCCGGACCTGCAGCAGGACAAAAAACGGAAGGATATTCTAACGACTGGGCTTTGCTTGGATACTTTGGACGATTCAATTACAATTACAATGAACGTTATTTATTTGAAGCCAATTACAGATATGACGGTTCTTCTCGTTTTGCGGGAGATAATAAATGGGCTGCATTCCCTTCATTTTCTGCAGGATGGAATATTTCGAATGAGCATTTTTTTGAACCATTAACAGATATCGTTAATTCATTAAAATTCAGAGCTTCCTGGGGACAATTAGGAAATCAACAAGCTTCATCGAATTACCCAACTTATGCAACTGTTGAATCTGGACAAAATTATTCTTTTAATCAGTCATTAGCTCCTGGTATTGCGCCAAATGCTGGTGCAAATGCAGATGCTAAATGGGAAACTACCACAGCAACCGATTTCGGTTTGGATTTCTCTTTCCTTAGTAATAAGCTGTCATTTACGGTTGATTATTTTACTAAAATGACCGATGATATTTTGATGACTCTGCCAGTTGGCGAAGTGTATGGTTTGAGTGCTCCGGTTGTAAATGCAGGGTCTGTATCTAATAAAGGTTGGGAATTTTCCGGAAAATATAATGCCAATATTGGAGCAGTTAATCTTGATTTAGGTGCTAACCTTACTTATATTGACAATAAAATTACTGATTTGAAAGGTGTTGGCCCGATCGTTGGTTCCGGAAGTTCTACTTTCCAGGATGTAGGTTACCCAATTAATTCACTTTACGGTTATAAAGCAGAGGGTATTTTTAGATCTCAACAAGAAGTATTGGATCATGCGACACAAGGTTCAAATACGGCTCCCGGAGATTTGAAATATACTGACATCAATAACGACGGTAAGATTGACTCAGAAGATAGAAGCTATTTAGGCACGTATTTTCCAAAAACTACCTATGGATTTAACATAGGTGCTACATATAAAACATTTGAAATCTCTGCATTTTTTCAAGGAGCTGCAGGTGTAAAAGCAAACGTATCGAATATGATTGGTCAAATTGGAGGAACAAGCTCTAAACCAACCTCTGCATTTTTAGACAACTGGACTGTTGATAATCCAGATGCTTCTTTCCCAAGACTTTGGACATCATACAAACAAAATGATCCGGAAAGCACTCCATCTTCTTTTTGGGTAAAAGATGCTTCATACTTACGTTTGAAAGCGTTAACAATAGCATTTAATTTTCCTGAGAGTTTGAATAAAAAACTAGGTGTTGTCAATGCCAAGATTTATTATACAGGTCAAAACATTCTGACTTTTACTAATTTCTATTCTTGGATAGATCCGGAAGTTGGTTCTTCGGCAAGTATTTATAGTTATCCGCAAGTGGTTACAAACTCAATTGGACTTACAGTCAATTTTTAATTAAAGATTTTTTTAAACAATATAGTTATGAAGAAAATATTTCTTTTTATAAGTTTTACGGCTATTCTTTTAGGGAGCTGTCAGGACGACTTTTTGGAGAGAGCTCCAAAGGATGCTTATAGTGATGCTTCATTATGGTCTTCAAAAGCCGATGCTACTGCGGCCTTAAACGGTTGTTATGCCGGATGGGAATTTGGTGCTATTATTATTGGTGATGATTGTTTTACAGACAATGGTTTTGACCAATTTGGCTGGGATGGATATGAGCCGATGGCTTCCGGACTAGTTAGTCCTGGTGATGAATGGTTCCCAAACTTTTGGAGTTACAAAACTATTCAAAGATGTAACTGGTTTTTAAGTAATGTCGATAAAACTCCAGTTTCTTCTTTACCCGAAGATTTAAAAAACAGAATGAAATCTGAGGTTCGCTTTTTAAGAGCGTATCAATATTATAAGATGAGCGTTTATTATGGAGATGTACCTTTGGTTTTAACTTCATTAACACCGGCTGAATCGAATGTTGTCACAAGAACTCCCAAAGCAGAAGTGATTGCGTTTATTACAAAAGAATTAAATGAAATTGCTCCTTTGTTACCGGTTAGTTATCCTGCTTCAGATGCAGGACGCATTACCAGGGGAGCAACACTTGGACTAAAAGCCAGAATTCAGCTAATCGAAGGGGATTACACAGGCGTAGCCGCTACTAGTGCAGCTTTGATGGGAGCACCTTTTAATTATAGTTTGTTTGATAATTTTCAGGAACTTTTCAGACCAATGAATCATGACAATCAGGAAACATTGCTTAATTGCCAGGCTCTAAAAGATCTTAATGCTGATTGGTACCCAATTGCATACGCTCCTAAGTCACAGGGAGGATGGAGTTCTTATGCGCCAACTCAAGCATTGGTTGATACTTATGAAACCATTAATGGTAAAACAATTGCAGAAGATGCAACCTATGACCCATTACAACCTTATAAAGACAGAGATCCTCGTTTGGATATGAGTATTATAAGACCTGGATCTCTTTACATGGGTGCTTATTTTGATCCTTATCAAGGAGATGATGATTATAATTTGGTAGGCGATAATACATCACAAACCGGTTATAATCTTAAAAAGTACATCGCTAATCTTGATGATTATAGAGGAACTGATTATGGTACAGATATAGACAATATTGGCGGAGCTGTAATGGTAATTCGATATGCAGAGGTATTATTGACTTATGCAGAGGCTAAAATTGAATTAAATCAAATTGACCAATCAGTATATGATGCTATCGATAAGGTAAGAACCAGAGCTGGAATGCCAAATGTTGATAAAACGGTTTATAATAATCAAACAAAAATGCGTGAGTTAATACGCAGAGAGAGAAGAGTAGAGTTAGCGTTTGAAGGATTAAGATTTGTTGATACCAGACGTTGGAAAATTGCTGAACAAGTAATGCCTGGAATGGTGAAGGGTATTTTAAAAGGGTCTGTTAACCCTGAAAACGGCGAGCTTACATTGGAACCAAATACAGTTAAAGAAGTTACCACGCGTGTCTTTACAAATCCGAAGCATTATTTGTTACCAATTAAACAAAAAGAAATTGATATCAATAAAAATCTAAAGCAAAACCCAGGTTATTAATGTTTATTGTGGTTTGATACCCTTGTTTTTGGATTGGTTGAGAGAGGAGCTCAGGCTCCTCTTTTTTATTTAAAGTTTATTTTTTTGAAATTATTTAAACTTATTTATCTCTTAAGGAATACAGGCATTAAAAAAAATAAAAGTTAGGTAAATTAATTATCTACAGTTGTTTTAATGAATTTTAAACATATGAAAAAAGTACTCTTGTTATTGCTTTTCTTTTTTTTTGCAAAGGCAACAATACTTACAGCACAAATACATACTACACCAAAAGTATGGGCTGCCGATAATAATGATGGCACTTATAAAAATCCATTGTTGTGGGGTGATTGGCCTGACCCGGATTTTATTCGTGTGGGTGATGAATTTTATTTTGTGTCTACCAGCATGCATTATGTTCCAGGGTGCCCTATTTTAAAATCGAAGGATTTGGTAAATTGGGAGATGGCTGGTTATGCCGTGGATCAATATAATGAAGATTCTCGCTATAATTTGCAAAATGGAGAGCGATACCTCAGAGGCTCCTGGGCTGCTACCATTCGGCATCACAATGGATTATTTTATGTTGGGTTTTGTACACCAAATTGGGATAAGGAAAAAGGCAATTTTTCTATTTGCACTGCCAAGGATATAAAAGGGCCCTGGACAAGAACCATTTTTCCTGAATATTTATATGATCCGGGTTTGTTTTTTGATGATAATGGAAAAGTATATGTGGCGCATGGACAACAAAAACTTTATATAACCGAATTAAATGCCGACGCTTTGTCGGTTAAAACACCTCAAAAAGAAATCTACAATAATCGTGATTATCCTTATTTAGAAGGGTCACATATGTATAAAGTCAATGGAAAATATTATATCTTAGGTTCTACTGGAGGTACAAAAGGGCGACAGGTTTGTTTGAGATCAGACAATGTTTACGGTCCTTATGAATCCAAAGTAATAATTAACGACGATCATACTTATCCGGGAAATGGTTTACACCAGGGCGGAATGACACAGCTAAAAGATGGTTCCTGGTGGTTTATCATTATGCAGGATCGCGGACCAATTGGTCGTACTCCTAATTTGGAACCAGTTACTTGGATAGATGGGTGGCCTATGCTGGGGGTAGATGGTAAAGGCGTGGAAAACTATAAAAAGCCCAATGTCGAAAAAGCATTCCCAATCACAGTTCCTGCAACTTCCGATGAATTCAATACTCCTACACTTGGCCTTCAATGGCAATGGAATCATAACCCTGATAATAAAAAATGGTCGCTAAAAGAACGCAAAGGTTATATGCGTTTGAAAGCTTCCCAAGCCTCCAGACTTTATGAAGCCAGAAATACGCTGACACAAAGGGTACAAGGTCCCTATTCTACAGGTACTGTAGAAATGAATGTGAGTGGTATCAAGGACGGAAATACAGCGGGCTTTGCTATTTTTCAAATGCCTTATGCTTACATAGCTGTTCAACAAAAGGGGAAGCAAAGAAACTTAGTGATGGTAAATAACGATACCATTATTACTTCAACCCAATTTACCGGAAATACTATTTGGCTTAAAGCCAATGTCTCTCATAAAGACTATATTGCCACTTTCGAGTACAGTACAGATGGGAAAAAATTCGAATCTATTGGAAACACTTTAAAAATGGGTCTGGGTTTGGATTGGACCGCAAATCGTTTTGCGTTATTTAATTTTAGTACCGCAAAAACGGGCATTAACGGATTCGCCGATTTTAACTGGTTTCACTTTGATAATGAAAATGCATTTGAGAGCAGTAAAAGCAAAGCATTAATCCCAAAAAAGTTCTCTAATCCCGAGCGCATTCGTTACGACGGAAAAGGAATGATCATTGAAGGAAAAGAATTTTTTACTTATAGCGCGGCTTTCCATTATTTCCGTTGTCCAAAAGAATTATGGAGAGATCGTTTTAAAAAAATAAAAGAAGCTGGATTCAATACCGTGGAGACCTATGTGCCATGGAATTGGCACGAACGTGAAATGCCTGCTAGTATAGATGATTACTCAAAATTTGACTTTACAGATTTGATGGCTTGGCTAAAAATGGCCCACGAAGAATTTGGTTTCTATACGATCGTCCGTCCTGGTCCTTTTATTTGTGCCGAGTGGTCTGGGGGAGGTTATCCGCAATGGCTGGCAAAATATACCCCTGGTAAAGAAGAATTTTGGTTAAGAAGCTCTGATCCTGAACATATCAAATGGTCGCAGCATTGGTACAAGGCTGTTTGTAAAGCTGTTGCTAACGAGCAGATCACAAAAAAGGCAAAAGGGGAAAAAGGCATTATTTTATTTCAAATTGAGAACGAATACAATCATGACGATTCTACCAATAAAGACGTCTTACTTAAGGGTTTATATGAATCTGTAAAAGAGAATGGTATCAATGTACCGATGTTTACCTGTTTAACAGAAGAATGCCGTAGCAGTAAAGACCCCGAGCTGTCGCAAGTTTTTGACAGTGATAATTATTACGTAGGTCTTAATGAAGCACCAAGTTGTGCTATACGAATGGCTGATCTTAGAAATAAACAAACTGATTCACCTGGATTTGTTACTGAACTTCAGGGAGGATGGTTTTCTTTGGTTAACGGGAGACTTAGCGAAGAAAATTATTCAGATGCCCGCCACTATAAGGCCATTACGATGATGAGTCTGTTAGGTGGAGCTTCAGGATTGAATGCTTATATGTTTTACGGAGGCACTCATTTTGATGGATGGGGAGCACGTGGAATGACTACTTCCTATGATTATAATGCGGCGATTAGAGAAAATGGAGCACTTAGCGCAAAGTATTATGTTTCCCAAAAAATTGGAGATTTCCTAAAAATATATGGAACTAAGCTGATGCAATCTCAAGGAGGACCGTGCCAGCTGGATGTTGATGGAAAACCCGCGCCTAAAAATCTTTTTGGAGGAGTACGCATTGCACCCGATGGAACCAAATTCGTTTTTCTTCACAATACCGATGATAAAAAAGCTATTTCAGGTAGAGTTACCTTATCACCTGGTAAGATCAATAAAGACGATGAACCTCTTTACAACATCAACCAGAATGGCGAAAAAGTATTAATCCACACTAATAATGTTAAACTAAATGAAGCTGTTAGTATTCCTTCCTTTGACGTCGATTACCAGTTAAATGATTTGGATGCCAAAGTTTTAGTAATTGCTCCCGGGAAAACGGCTTCTCAAGGGGAATGGTGGCCAAAAAACATTGTGGAGACTAAATCTGTTTCGGTTCCAAAAAGTATCCGTATCACCAAAGCACAAGTGTTAGAGGATCCATTGACAAAAGCAAAATGGCAACCTTTGAAACCAGCAACGGCATTATCAGAAATTGGGGTTAACGACTTTAGATATTGTTATTACAAAGGCAATATTAAACTAACAGCTGCTCAGGCTGCAAGCCAAAACAAGCTTTTATTCAATATGTTTACTCGTGATATTGTTAATGCTCAGATCAATGGGCAAATAGCCAAAAGAGTAGCGCCCGATAAAGCTGATGCGCAATCCTGGCCAACCCGAGACTGTTTTATTCGTATTGGATCAGATGTGTTTGACAACCAATTTGATACATCCGGATTATTAAAAGAGGGAAATAATGAAATTATAGTTGTCTATGAAAATTTAGGCCATGCCCACGGTTATATGCCAATGGAAGAATTGGCGGGTATCAAAACTGCAGGTTTATCTGATGCTACTTCTAAAATTAATTATCCGCTACAATGGGAAATCGCTAAAGATTTGGCAGGTATTACCGAAGGTTTCACCAAAGAAGGATTCAAGGCTTTAAAATGGAAAAAAATTAACCTTGATAGTACTTCTGAAGTAGTAAGAAAGGCAAAGGGAGTACCAGCCAAGGCAAACCCAACTGGTTTGGTAACCTGGTATAGCGTAGAGTTTGAACTTGATCCAAATACAAATCCAGAAACTACATGGCGCCTTTTGATAAATGCATCAGGAAATGGTTATATGTATCTGAACGGACATAATATAGGAAGACATTGGGAAGTAGGTCCGCAACGTGAATTTTATTTACCAGAGTGTTGGCTGCATTTTGAAAAAAACAAAAAGAATGTACTGCTTCTAGGATTGCGCCAAACGGAAAATGGAGCTGTAATTAAGGGAATGGAAATAAAAGAGTATTAATTGAATAGGTAGTTAATAGGTTTAAAAGAATATAAGATCAAAATAAAATAAAACGATGAAAAATTTAATTGCGCTTTTATCCTTGCTATTCCTACAAATAGCATCATCTCAAAATCTTCCCAAGAGTCAATTGTCAACTGACCAGTCAACAAATTTTAAAATAGGAGATAATGATTTTATGCTTAACGGAAAGCCATATGTGATCCGATGTGGTGAAATGCACCTTGCAAGAATTCCCAGAGAATATTGGGAACACCGTTTGAAAATGGCAAAAGCAATGGGACTCAACACCGTTTGTGCTTATTTGTTTTGGAATGTGCATGAACCGGAACCAGACAAATTCAATTGGGATGGAATGGCCGATGCGGCAGCGTTTTGTAAGCTGGCACAAAAGCAAGGATTATATGTTATTTTACGGCCGGGACCATATGCTTGTGCAGAATGGGATTTTGGAGGTTTCCCGTGGTGGTTACTTAAAAAGAAAGACATCAAACTCCGTACGCAAGATCCCTATTATTTAGAGCGTTGCCGTATGTATTTAAAAGAAGTTGGGAGGGTTTTAGCACCATATCAGATTGATAAAGGAGGAAACATTATCATGACTCAGGTAGAGAATGAATATGGTTCTTACGGAAATGACAAAGAATATTTAGGAAAAATAAGAGATTTTCTAAAAGAAGCAGGTTTTACAGTCCCCTTGTTTACTTGTGATGGTCCTTCACAATTAAAAAGCGATGTAAGAGATGATATTTTCAGTGTTGTAAATTTTGGAGGAAATCCCGAGTCGGCTTTTAAATCCTTAAGAGAGGTTCGTCCTACAGGCCCTTTAATGTGTGGAGAATATTATCCGGGTTGGTTTGATTCCTGGGGAACCAAGCACCATACAGGTTCCGTAGATAATGTGGTCAAAGAGATAAAATATATGTTGGACAACAAAGCGTCTTTTAGTATATACATGGCGCACGGCGGTACTACTTTTGGCATGTGGACGGGTGCTAATAGCCCTCCTTATTTACCACAAACCTCAAGCTATGATTATGATGCTCCAATTAGCGAAGCAGGTTGGGATACTGAAAAGTTCTACGCATTGCGCAATCTTTTTTCCGGCTATTTGCAGCAAGGAGAAACATTGCCTGATGTGCCAGCACGAAACAAAGTGATCAAAATACCAGAATTTGCAACTACAGAGATTGCTCCTTTATTTTCAAATCTTCCTGATTTTATACAGGATAAAGTTCCTCAAAATATGGAACAATATAATCAGGGGTATGGAAGCATCTTGTACAGAACCACATTAGAAGGAGGAAAAGTGACCACACTAAATATAAAAGAAGTACACGATTTTGCTTTGATTTTTATAGATGGTAAAAAAATAGCAACTCTGGACAGAAGAAAAGAAGAATATAGCTGTAAAATACCGGCTACCAGGAAAGGATCAGTTTTGGATATTTTGATTGAAGCGACCGGTCGCGTAAATTATGGTGGTGACCTGCACGATCGAAAAGGAATTACTGAAAAAGTATTTCTAAAAGATGAAGGCGGAAAAATCACTGATTTATACAACTGGAAAGTATTTCCAATTGCATTAAGCAATAACGAGACTCCAAATTATTTAAAATTCGAAACAGGAAATACCATAATGCCTGCCTTTCATAAAGGAACTTTTTTTCTGGAGGAAACCGGAGATACCTTTCTTGATGTTAGTACCTGGGGTAAAGGTTTGGTTTGGATTAATGGACATTGCCTGGGGAGATTTTGGAATATTGGCCCAACACAGTCTATGTATGTTTGCGGACCGTGGTTAAAAAAAGGAAATAATGAAGTGATCGTTTTAGATTATTTAGGACCGTCAACGAATAGCTTATCAGGGATGGAGCTTCCAATATTGGATGCTTTGGATCCTTCTCTTGTGATGACAAAGCATAAAAAAGAGAATCAAAAATTACAGCTGAATGCGATGAGTCCTGTATTTAAAGGACAAGCAAAAGCGTCAATTGAATGGCAGGAAGTAAAATTTAAAAATACAAAGGGACGTTATTTCTGCCTGGAGGCACTAAATGGACATCAGGATAATCGGCCTTATGCTACTTTAGCAGAATTATATCTTTTGGATCAAAATGGAAAAGAAATTCCACGCACCAAATGGAAAGTCGTATATGCCGATAGTGAAGAAGTAGATAGTGGAGATGGAAGATCAGATAACGTATTTGATTTACAAAGTACTACTTATTGGCACACACAATATTCAGAGACCAGTGATGATTTTCCTCATCAGATCGTAATTGATTTGGGAAGTATTAAGAATATAGGCGGAATCAAATTCCTTCCGCGACAAGATTCCCCTAATGGGCGAATAAAAGATTATCAGGTCTATATCAGCAATAATCCTTTTCCAGGAATATAAGTGTGAGAATCATTTAATTATAAAAATTAAAAAGCACTATGTTTAAAATCACGCGCTATTTACTTGTATTGAACATCGTTTTTTTACTGATTTACACAGCAGGATATGCTCAAAAAAAAGTTTTCCGTAAAGCTGTAAAATCTGAAAAAAGTGCCCGAATCAATTTAAATTTAAACAGTAGCTGGGCTTTTTTTAGAGGTGATGTCAAGGATGGCGAAAAAATAGATTTTCAGGATAAAAATTGGCTAGGGGTGTCTATTCCGCATACCATGCGCTTGGAAGCCAAACACTGTGGAGGTGGCACTATTTTTCAGGGAATTGGCTGGTACCGAAAATATTTCAAAATAGAGAAACCGGCTTCCCCAAAAAGAATTACCCTCAACTTTGAAGGCGTTCAAAAAAACTGTGACGTGTATCTCAATGGCGAAAAGTTAACCACGCATTACGGAGGTTATATTGGTTTTGTGATCGATATTACAGATAAAGTTAAGTTTAACGAAAATAATGTATTGGCGGTAAGGGTTTCCAGTCTGGATGATCCTTTAACTCCTCCGGGAAGACCACAGTCTAAATTAGATTTCTATTATTATGGTGGAATTTACAGAAATGTATTTCTGACGATAACCAATACATTATATATTTCGGATCCTTTAGAAGCTAATAAAATTGCAGGAGGAGGTTTATTTGTCACTTTTCCCAAAGTCAGCAAAGCAGCAGCAGAAATTCAGGTAAAAACACATGTTGTTAACCAAAGTAAAGCAGAGGTTAAGACTATCGTAGTTAATAGTATCAGAAATAAAGAAGGTATTGTAGTGGCCCACTCAAGTTCGAATGAAATGGTTGTGGGGGATAAAGAATTTGTACAAAAACTGGTTGTAACCAAACCAAAACTATGGCATCCGGACCATCCTTACCTGTATGATTTAGTTACTCAAATTTACAATAATACACAACTGACAGATCAAAAAACGACTCCGATAGGAATTCGGTCGATAGCTTTCAAATCCCCAACAGGAAAAACCGACGGTTTTTACATTAATGGAGAAAAGTTATATCTCAGAGGAGCTAATCGACATCAATGCTATCAAAACATTGGAGATGCAGCTCCTGCTTCTATGCAATATCGTGATGCGCTCCAATTAAAAAAAGGAGGTTTTAATTCTGTTAGAGCCTCTCATTATCCACAATCTCCTGACTTTTTAGATGCTTGTGATAAGATCGGATTATTGGTAATTGAATGCGAACCAAGTTGGCAATTTTATAATGAAGATGCAGTCTTTATAACCCGTACACAAGATAACGTAAGAGAAATGATCAGACGCGATCGCAATCGCCCGTGTATCTTTCTTTGGGAAACTTCGTTAAATGAATCTCCAACGCCAGATTACTGGGCAAAAGACATCGTAGCAATTGCACATCAGGAAATGCCGAACAATCAAATGTTTACTGCTGATGATTTTTTTGCGAAAGGAAAAAAATACTATGACGTAAGTTACAAGGTAATTAATGAAGATGCAACAGATCCAATGCCTGAAATGCCATCGCTCACGCGTGAATGGGGAGATACATGGATTGCAGATCCAGCTAAGGAAGATGGACTTAGAGCTTCAAGAATTTATACTGAAAAAGGGCTAATTAACCAATGTTTACTCAGGCAAAATGCCCTTAATGGAACAATGCTCGAAGAAGAGGGTGGTTATTGGGATCATGCAAGACTTGATGCCAATCCACGAATTGGCGGGTATTTTCTTTGGAGTTTTAATGATGTTGCCCGAGGAAGTGATGTGACAACTGCTTTTTGTGGTGTGGTAGATATTGACCGTTACGAAAAGTTTGGCTACTACCAGCTTCAATCGATGCAGGATGCCAGAAATCCAACTTACGGCCCTATGGTTTTCATAGCAAGTTATAATAACCGTGCTGATCTGGACAAGGATATTGTGGTTTTCTCCAATTGTGATAAAGTAAGACTTTATCGTAATACTATTTTTATAAAAGAAATTACAAGAGAAGAGAATGTAAAAACGGCGCCATTTGTAGCAGGTAAAGGAGGTAGCCCTTATTTTCTTTTCAAGACTGACCAATATCAAAAAGGTGAACTAAAGGCTCAGGGCATTCTTAACGGAAAAGTAGTATCTACCCACATTGTAAAAATTCCTGAAGAACCAGATCATCTTGAAATAGAATGGGCTACTAAAGGAGTTGACCCAATAGCTGATGGTTCAGATATAATCCCTTTTTATGTTAAAGTATGTGATAAGAACGGAACAGTTATTTCAAATGTAAACCCTATGGAATCCTTTGAGATTAATCTAAAGGTTTCGGGAAATGGAAAATTAATAGGCGCTAATGTTCCTCGTATCAGCATTGCTCAGCAACAAACAGAAAGTGGTATCGGGTACGGAATGATTCGCACTTCATTAGAGAAAGGAAAAATTGAAATTACGGCCAGTTCTACAGGATTGAAATCAGCCCACAGTTCAATAAACACATTACCTTTCAGTGGAACCTTTGCAACAGACGGTGAACATGCCTATTGGCTGGATGAATCCGATTCGATTGAATTCGATACTCAGGATGTTGCTTCACAAGCAATAGTAATTCCTGCTGCGTTAAAAATTATAGGAGCGAAAATAATAATGGCTTCAAAGGATATAAGTAAAGAAGCTGAGAACTTACTTGATGGCAATACAGCTACTGTCTGGGCCGCCAGTAAAACTTCAAAACCGGTAGAACTAATAATAGATTTAGGAAAACAATACTATTTACAAGGAAGCCGATTTATATGGGGAAAAGACAGCGACTGGTATACCTATACTGTTGCTATTTCTGAAAACGGAACTGACTGGACTAATGTAATCCAGCAAAGAAAAACATCAGGACAGGATTACAAACCTGTACTACACGAGTCAGTGAAAGGGAAATTTATTAAAATTATAGTAGAAGATGTGCAACCGGAGAATAGTAAAGTAGCCATAAAGGACATTGTGTTTTTTGGCAAAGAATAGGATAACTACTTTAACCATTTACGAATATTAATGATAATTGCAATTACTTAATCGAAACCAAATAAATCTATGAAAGCAAATAATACACGTCGTTCTTTTCTAACAAAATCCATTGTGGGCGTAACCGGAGCTATGGCGGCAAGTGCATTGCCTTTATCTGCTTTTGCAAATACGGCAGAGGCAGATGTTTCCTTCGCTGACGGGTCTCATACCTTTTTGACTAAGCCCTATTTACAGGCACCGGGAGTAAATAGTATGACGATTATGTGGCTCACAAATTTAAAATGTGTGAATTGGGTAGAGTTTGGTGAGACTGAAAAGTTAGGCCATAAAGCACAACAAGTGACAAACGGAATGCTCAATACCCATTCTAAGATAAATTGTGTAGAATTAAAAGATCTTAAACCCAATACAAGATATTTTTATAAAGTGTTTTCTAAACAAATTATAAAGTTTCAACCCTATAAAATGACTTTTGGAGAAGTGATTACCAGTGAAACCTATTCATTTACAACGTTGGATCCTAAGGCAGAGAAAGTCACTTGGTTGGTTTTGAATGATTTGCACGATCGACCGGAATCATTTGCAGAATTGATGGCACTCAATCAGAACAAGCCGTATGACTTTGTTTTTTTAAATGGAGATATGTTTGATTATCAGATAGATGAAATGCAGGTTGTCAATCATTTATTGAACCCTTGCAGTTTGTTTTCAACCGAAAAGCCTTTTTTATATGTTAGAGGTAACCATGAAACCCGAGGAGAATTCTCCAGAGATCTTTATGATTATTACTATAATTATGATAACAGGGAATATTACTCTTTTCAGATAGGACCCGTTTTTACAATGGTTTTAGATACTGGTGAAGACAAAGAAGATTCACATCCTGTTTATGGCGGAGCAGTTGACTTTGATCGTTATAGAGAAGAACAAGCGATTTGGTTAGAGAGCCAAATGAAAACTAAAGCTTTTAAAAAAGCACCTTTTCGTGTCGTGATGATGCATATCCCGCATTTTCATTCTGATGATGCGCACGGGACTCTGCATTGCAGACAACTTTTTCAGCCCTTATTCGAAAAGTATAAAATAGATTTATTTATAGCCGGACATACACACGAATACGGATTGTATGCCCCTAATAAGGAGCATTCGTACCATTTTGCCATTGGAGGAGGCCCTGAAACAGGAACAAGAACATTGACCAGAATTGAGGCTACTTCAAAAAAATTGAGTTTAACCATGTTCAAAGATGATGGAACAGAAATCGGTCAGTTTAATCTGGATTCCAAAAGATAGAACCTTTTTTCTTCTTTGATTATATTGAATTAAGACAAGCCAATAAGGAAGATGTGGGAATAGTTCGTTTGCATTCTCATTCGGAAAGGGCAAACTTGCTTATGTTTGATGAAAATTAAAACTAAGTATTCCCAATAATGGCTCTCAGAACATTTATGAGAATTAATATTATAAATTAATTTTCCTTCTAAATTTATTTTGTAAGTGATTGATTTCTTAGATTTGTAGTATGCATCAAAAACTCTTTTAATCATGCCTATAATTGAACAATCAGAATATGATTTCCCTTCTATTATGCATCGAAACAGGCATATTTCTACTATTTACGCCGCTTTGTTTAAAAAGTTTGACGCTCCGGGATACATAAGGGAAAAGCTTGAGTTGAGTGATGGAGATTTTATTAATATCGATTTTATTATAAATGACCCTAAAAAAGCTGTGATTTTATGTCATGGTTTAGAAGGAGATTCCCGCAGAACTTATAATAATAGCTGTGCGGTTTATTTTCAACAAAAAGGTTTTTCAGTTTTCGCATGGAACAATCGTACCTGTGGCGGAGAAATGAATCGTCTTCCAAGACTTTATCATCATGGAGCTGTCGATGATCTTGATGAAGTGGTTCAGTTTGTTTTGAAAAAAGGATTTGAAGATGTTTATTTGATCGGATATTCAATGGGAGGTGTTCAGCTTCTGAATTATTTGGGATGGACAAAAATCGATACGCGTGTAAAAGCAGCAGTTTCGATTTCAGTGCCAACTCATATTGCTACAAGTGCTGAAGTACTTAAGCAAGGCTTTAACAGAGTTTATTTAAAGAATTTTACAATCGATATAAAAAGAAAACTGAAATATAAAGCAGCGCAGTTTCCCGATTTTATAAACCGGGATCAAATTGATAAAATTACTTCTTTTGACGAGGTTGATCATTATTTTACCGCACCGTTGCATGGTTTCGCAAGCCGTGATGATTATTATCAGCGTGTCTCTCCGGAATTTTCCCTTAAAAATATTACGACTCCGGTTTTAATTATTAATTCTCTTGATGACCCTTTTTTAGGAGAAAGATGTTATCCCAGAGCTATAGCGCAAGACAGCGCTTATGTTTATCTTGAAACTCCAAAGTACGGTGGACATTGTGCTTTTCCATTGCGTGATTCAGAGTATTCGTATGCTGAAAAAAGAGCTTATGAATTTTTTGAATCTTGTTGACCAAGTGAGAGGTTTTTAAAGCTTAGTAAAAAAAGTAATGTAATTTTGAATTAACATGTTCCGAATTTTTGAATCTTAGATAATCATATCTGTAAGAAGGATCTAAAAAATAAATAAAATCATGAATTTTAGTTAAAAAAATAGTAGTTATATATTTTTTTAAATTGTTATTAATGTGTTGATAAATAATGGTTTATAGTTTGTTTTGATGAGGGATTCAAAGTAATAAATATTTATATTTGAATTAATTAACGGCTTATTAATTTAAAATATTTATTATGGAAAGAGCTATACAATTAAAAGTGCGCAAGGAGTTAAATGGTCAGCAGCAATTGAATATTATTAGATTGAAAGGGAGCTTAATTTCCAAAGGCTATACAGAAATAATACATATTCTGGATCAGGATGATGAATTCCATATTAATTCTTTTGAAACTCCCGTTGAAACTACGAATGAAGTGCAGGAATATATTAAAGCATTCATAACTAGAGAAAATCTGATGGATACAATTTCATTATATAAATGATGTCAAAATAGTGAAGTACTAAATTTTTAACGATAGTAGTAGTTGGTATTTATTTTTATGTGAGAATAAATCAGTAGTATAAAAAGCAAAAGCACCTGTTAAAGGTGCTTTTGCTTTTTATTATGTAAGTTTGCATTAAAATGTTTTGATATAATTAATTGTAAAACTTTTTCCATCATATGAAGGCGAAATAAAAGAGGTCGACTTATCTTCTTTTTTGCCAAATAGTTTGCGTGTCAAATAAGGATTCATCCAATATGCTGCTTTGGTACATAGTATTCCAATTCCGGCTCCGGCCGCTACATCGGTTAACCAGTGCCTGTTATTATACATTCTGAATATTCCTGTTCCGGTAGCAATGGCGTAACCAGCTACACCATACCATATCGATTTGTCTTTATATTCCTGGTATAAAAATTCGGCACCTGCAAAGGCAATTGCTGTATGCCCTGAAGGAAAAGAATCATTTGAAGTTCCATCGGGTCTTTCAACATTGGTAATCGATTTTAATCCGAAAACCGCTCCAACGGTAAGAATAGTTGAAGTGGCTAAAATAACAGAACGATCTCTCATATTATTTTTTCCTTTTACACCAAAAGCGTTAAGCGCATATACAGAAACAGCAGGAACATATCTTGTAAAATCATCTATTGTTATCTTTGTATCTATGTTTTCTGTAATTTCATCGCGAATCTGAAAATTAAAACTTTTTATCTGTCCACTTTCGATTCCCCAAAATCCATATCCAATTAAAATACCTGGTATTATAAGTTGTTTATAATTGAAACGTATATTTCGAACAGTATCCGTCTGAATACTGTCTACTACAATGGTGTTTTGTGCCAAAGAATTATAAGATATCAGTAGTAAAAATAAAAGAAGACTAATTTTTCTCATTTATAAATTATTACATTATAATGGAATTTGATCTAAATACTTTAGAAGCAATTGTTTTGCTGCGGAGTAATTTATTTTCTATTAGAATAAAGATACTAATTTACTGGAAGTTTGTTAGTTATCTTGGTTTTCGAACTTCCTTAATTTCTCTTTAAGTTCTAGATTTTCTTTGGTTAAAAAAGCAATTTGATCCAGTAGACTATTTGGAATTGTGGTAAATCGTTTTGTGAAATTAGTGGATATAGAATCTTTTTTGGTGTTTTCTTCAGCAACTTCACTTTTGTCCACGCCCAATACTTTTGCTATTCTATTCCATTCTTCGATAGTAATTTTAGTTAAACCACGCTCTTTACGACTGTAAGTGGCTTGGGTCATATCGAGTAGATTAGCCATTACATCCTGCGTTATTTCTCGCTTTAAACGCATTTCTTGTAATTTGATCTTTTTCAATTTAAATTAATTATGATTTAGATTATTAATACGATCCGTGATTATTGGGATTGTTTTGCTTTAGCAGTAAGTGTAAGGGTCTTATAAACACTAAAATATATAAAAAGTATGTACTAGGTGTTGTCTCTTTCATATCTTAAGCAAAAATTAATTTTAGACAGAGCTACAGATAATTGCTTTAAAAAGTTTTTTTGTTTAGTTCCAAAAAATAATGTTTTGGTGGTGGAGCTTGTTTTTGTTTTTTAATTCTGTTTTTTTACCCCTTTAACGGTTTTATTTTGTTAAAAAAAACCTTTTTTATTCTCACAAATTATAGGATGAAAAATAAAAACGTCATTTTCTGAATGATTTTATGTAAAAAACGATATGAATTTTAGGCCTGATTTTAATAAAACAGATTCCCTTGAAAGGAGAAATTATAATTTAGGAAGCTTGTGCTAAAAAAAAAATCAATGTTTCTGTCCTGAAAAAGAATAATTATAAATAAACTTCTTGTGCCATAATTTTGTAACGGTAGCTTTTGGGTTTATAAAAATATTTACAAAGTGCTTTAGACGAAAAAAATCTGCGAACCTTTATATTCAAAGGTTTTTAGGTGTTCTTTAGTACTTTAATTTACTAATCCTTTTTTGGTTGTTGTCGTATAAATTCTGCACATTTGTAGTTATGTTACTACAAGTTTTTGAATTCAATTTTTACTTTATACCATTATATTTGTAATAGAGAGATTTTTTACGGTTTATGGTAGAAACCCAACTTGTCGACGTGACGAGTTGGTTTTTTTATTTTAGTTCCCACAAAATCATAGTACTCTTCTTGGGAACGAGCTTGCTTAATCAAATAGTTAATAGCCTCACTTTTACTACTAAAATCTTCTGTATTAACCTGATTTTTAACCACTCTTCATTTGGTGCAGTCAATAAGATAGTTTGGAGTGTCATATTAATAAATTTAGTTTGGTAATTTACACCAATCATATTTTAGATGAAGCAGTTTTTCTAAGTGGATAAATTATTTAATTGGAATCAGCTTCAATAAGTCAGTCATAGTATTTGGTATGATGTACATTTCTAAGTTATTATATGACGAAGACAAACCTTCAAAAGCTACAGCACCCAAATAGTAATCTGAAAGATCAAAACTATACACCTGCCAGTTTTGAGTATTTTTTATTAGTTTGAAGTCTACGCTATGATATCCATCTAAACATGGAATATGTTTAAAATCTTCATCAATACCTTTTCCTAATGCTTTTACAAAAGATTCTTTGCGTGTCCATAAACTGTAAAAGGTTTTTTTTTTGTCAGTAGCTTTTTGAATCGCTAACCTTTCGTTTTCATCAAAAATATCAGGAAGAAGATTTGTGAATTTAAAATCTTCAGATAGATATTCGATATCTATTCCAACTTTTTTGCGTGAAATTGCAATGATAGCAAAGTCTTCGGAATGTGAGATATTGAAATGTAACCAAGGATGCGATGCTAAATATGGTTTTTTATTAAAATCATAATCAAGGTAAATGTTTTTTACAGCTAATTTAGTATAGGCTCCTAAAATTATTTTTAAAATTGATCTGTATATAATGAATCGGTTTCTGTCTATTTCTTTGTAAAAGCGTTTTGCTTTTTTAATTTCTATTGAATTAAGGAACTTATACAAATCAGATTTTAAATCGATGAAGTCAGGTAAATAAATACAGTAAATAATTATATCATTTGTATTTAAGGAGTATTCCTTACCAGAGAATAACTTAGCGCTCCTGATATTTGAAAAAGAAATATAGAGCCTAGATGTTTTCATGTTTTTTATCTAAAATATCCTGAATTAGTCGTGCTAATACTCTATCATTTGGTGGTGCCACAATTTCTAGATGATTACCGGAGATATTATGAATTGTCACGCCTTTTAATGCCGCTTTTTTCCATCCTAAATGTGTAGGGTCTAGTTTATAGTTAATATCATCTTTTGATCGAAATAAATCTACTTCAAAGTTTTGTGGTTTAAGGTGATAGCGATCAACAATTTTTTTAACCAAACTATCAGCTTCTATGAATTGTTTAAAGGCCAAAGTTTCTTGTTCAGTCATCGTGTCGTTCTTGCCAAAATGTCTTTTTAAGATATAATCTTTTTTCCCATTAAAGCGCATTTTAAAAGCCTTCCAGCTCAATAGCATTTCTTTTAGAAAGTCTAATCTTCTGTGCGTAATATCAAAGTATCTGACTAATTGTTTTCGTCTGTAACTTCCATAATAATAAGAAGAATCAACATAAGAGTCGAGTAATGCCGTTAGGGTTACTGTTTTTCCTTGTTCTTTTAACTGACGCGTCATTTCGAAGGCAACTATGCCACCAAAAGAAAAACCTGCTAAGGCGTATGGTCCCTTTGGGTTTACTTTTATGATGGCATTTATGTAATGTGTTGCCATAGCTTCAATTGATTCATACCATCCATCAAAACCTTTCGGTTTTGTGCCCTGAATACCATAAATAGGTTGATCCTCATCAAAGTGTTTACTTAAATTGATAAAGTTTAAAACATTAAGTCCTGCTCCGTGTACGATAAAAAGAGGTACTTTGTTTCCATCAGGTTTTATTGGGACTAAACATTCTGCATAAATTTCGGTTCCCGTGTTTAGTAGCTTAGCAAATTTTTCTACTGTTGAATATTTAAATAAAGCAGACAAAGGAATTCGCTTGCCAGTGTGTCTCTCTATTTCAATCATAACTTTTACTCCCTTGATTGAATGTCCTCCCATCTCGAAGAAATCGCTAAAAATATCTATGTTCTGTATATTTAAGCTTTCTTTCCAAATAGCTGCAACTATATTTTCTTCTTCTGTTCGGGGAGCAGTATATTTAGTTTTTTTATTTACTTTATAATTTGATAATGCTTTACGGTCTATTTTGCCATTGAGCGTTGTTGGCATTTTCTCTATTAAATTAAAATTATGTGGAATTAATTGTGACGGTAATTTTGATGCCAAAGCTTCGCGCCATATAGGTATTAGATTTTCGTTACTCTCTATATTGGAATGAGGTACAATATGTGCTACAAGAAAATTTTCGTCAGCTAATACAACGGCATATTTTATACCATCAAGTAATAATAGTGCTTGTTCTACTTCTCCTGGTTCGATACGATGTCCTCTAATTTTAACCTGTTGATCGAGACGCCCTAAGCATTCTATTTCGTTGTTAGGAAGTATTTTTCCCAAATCACCTGTACGATAAATTATATCGTTTTTGCCTGCAGAAAATCTATTTTTAATAAATTTTTCTGATGTAAGTTCAGGTCTTTTCCAGTAGCCTTTTGCAACACCGTGGCCACCTATTACAATTTCACCAATCTTTCCTGGTGCTGCAAGTTGTCCTTGCTCGTCAATGATGTAAAATTGTGTATTTGCAATAGGTTTTCCAATTGTTATTACTGTATCTTCAGTACTTATTTGTTTTATGGATGACCAAATGGTAGTTTCTGTTGGACCATAGACATTCCAAAGCGTATGGCATTTACTTAAAAGCTCTTTGGCAAGATCTTCGGGCATAGCTTCACCACCGCATAAAGCTTTAAGCGGTAAAGGTTCAGACCAACCAGAGTCTAAAAGCATTGACCATGTTGTGGGAGTCGCTTGCAGAAAATTGATGTTTCCTTTTTTTATTAATTCAAGTAAAAGTCTTCCATCTCTAGCTGTTTCATGGTCTGCAATTACTAATGTTGCGCCTTTAATAAGTGGTAAATACAATTCTAAACCTGCAATATCAAAGGAGATGGTAGTTATAGATAATACTCTGTCATTTTCGTTAATACCAGGTTCTAAGGCCATACTCAAAAGAAAGTTAACCAAATTCCTATGGGTGATAGGAACTCCCTTTGGGTTGCCGGTTGATCCAGATGTATATAGTATATAAGCAACATTATCTGAACTAACGGTAAAAGCAAGCGGTAAGGCAGAATATTGGTTTAATAAATCAATAGCATCTTCTATAAAAATAGTATGCGACCATGACGGTAAGGATGCAAATAAAGCTTTACTGGTTATTAACATCTTTGCATCAGAATCATTAAGCATAAACTCTAAGCGTTCTTTTGGATATTCGGGATCCAATGGTATATAGGCCGCGCCGCATTGTAAAATGGCTAGTAAAGTGTAAAGCAGTTCCGGGCTTCGTGAAAAAGAAACGGCAATAAAATCACCAGATTGTATTCCTTGCGCTTTTAAATAATGTGCTAACTGGTTCACTTTTTCATGTAACCCGACGTAAGTAGTTTTTGAATCATGAAATTCTAAGGCTATATTTTTAGGTGTAATTTCTGCTTGTTTTCTAAGTAACTCCGTCAAAGTCACATTTGGATATGGCATTTCAGTACTATTTAAGATGTCGTAATCTGCTAAATAATTACCTCCTAGTAAATCCGATAATGGATTGTCTGAACCTGATATTACTTTATGCATTATATCTTCAAATGAAAGCATCATTTGAGTTATTTTTTCTGGTTTGAATAATGTAGTATTGTATGACCATTGAAAGATAGGTCCATTTTTAGATTTAAAAATATGAAGTTGAATTTCGAAGGTTCCGTATTCTCTCGGATTCATGTTTAATTCGTGAGTTAGACCCGTAAATGAAAATTCATTTTCGATAGTCCGATTCAAATCAACAGTTAGTATAACCGGAACTAACGGAATTCTTGAAGGATCTCTGGCAATTGCAAAACTCTTAAGAAGATGACCAAAACTAACTTGTTGATGTTCATATGCATCAAACAACTGAGAATTTCTTTGCTTTAGATAGTCTAAAAAGCTAATGTCAGGATTAATTTTACTGCGTAGCGGAAGTAAATTAACACAATCTCCAATCAGCTGTCGCATATCATATAATGTATTTCCTGAAGAAGGGAATCCGACAACCAAATCGTGTTGACCAGTAAGCTTGCATAAAAAGACCTCAAAGGCCGCTAGTATTGTGGTCACCAAACTACAACCGGCATTTATTCCTATATTTTTTAGTGAGGTTATAATTTTATCATCTAAAGGAAAATCCAGGCGAGCACTATTATATGTTCGTAATGAAGGTCTTACATAATCCAATGGTAGTTCAATTGTTGGAACCGATTCTTTATAGATATTTAGCCAAAAATCTTCTAAATTTTGATATTCAGTACTTTCCATAAAAGAATTTATTTTTTCGGCATAATCACTGAATCGCTCTGGAGCTGGAAGTTCCGGTACTGTATTTTCAATATAGGCTGAATAAATTGTTCCGAGTTCTTCTAATATTATATCGATACTAAGTCCGTCACCTATAATATGGTGAATTGTAAAGGTGACTAAATATTCAAAATCGTCCACATTAATTACACTAACTCTGAACAGAGGACCATTGACAAGGTCAAATACAGCATTAACTTCTTCCTTGACTACACTATCTATGCATTTTCCTTTTTCAATAGCGGTCAGGTTAGAAAAATTATTGTAAGATATTTTGATATCAGCTCCCGTATAAATACACATAAAGTGCCCGTCTGGACTGAAGGAAGCTCTAAGTCCTTCATGACGTTGTACTAAAGTTTTTAGTGCTTGCTCAAATATATCTACAACTAAATTACCCTTAAATTTAATCGAAACAGATAAGTTATATGCTTTATTGGCATCACTACTTCCAAAAATACAATCTGACCATATTTCCTGTTGAGAATTTGTTGAATAGATTACTCTTTCAATCTCAGGTGAAAATGGAAAAAATTGAATTTCATTTTTAGATTGAATTTGGGGCTGAGGTTTGTTTTTCATTACTATCATAATTCTATTTTTAAATGAAATTGTACAGTTCGTGAAGTGACAATTTAAAATAATTGATTATTAATCATGGTTGCAAGATTCTAATAGCTGTATTTTTATGAACTTCCCTTTTTTATTAGAGTCTTCTATAAACCACGCTGGATTCCCGTTTTCGTCGCGTCCTAATTTTCCGCCCTTTATAGGAGGATCATTAGCCATTATGATATACTTTTTATCTGCGATTTTGTTCTCCAAAAATTGCTGATCATTAATCTTCAAAACATCAAAAGGTTTTTCTGGCTGTAGGGTTTCATTTGTTTCAATGACCTTTTCGGGATTAAAAGTTTTGGCATCTAAATGTTCTGTTTTCAGACTTCCAAGAGCATATTTTCCATTTAATGTGGTATTTCGATAATTTTGTAATTGGTCGATCTTTTTGCTTAAAAGCTGTATTTGCTGAACAATTTGTTCTAATGAAATTTGATTTTGAATTGAAGATAATTGAGGTTTATTTATTAAAGTATTAGATTCAATGATTTCATTAGGAGTTATTTCAATTTCTTTTTTTGATTCACTAAGATCCTTTTCAGGAAGGTTAAGGTCAATATAATCAGCTAAAAGAGATGGTGTTGAAAAAACTTCGTTAAGTTGTCTAAAAGTAATTGGCAAGTCAAACTCTTTTTTCAGTTTACCTGACAATTGGGTAAGAGATAAGGAATCAAGTCCAAGTTCTAAGAAAGTATTTGATGCTGCATCAGATTCATAACTTATTCCTGATGCGTTCCTAATAATTTCTGAAATCTTAAATAGTATTGAATCTTTTCCTGAGTTGTTTGCTTTGGCAGCGCTATCGGTTTCTATTGAAGCTATAGGTGTATTTAAAATTGCCGGTATATCAGCAACGACAGTTTTTTGAGGTACTGCTGTCTCAACCGTACTTAAAGGTTCAATCCAACAAGGTTTGCGATCAAAAACATAACTTGGTAATTTTATTTTTTGCCTCTGTTGTTGATCGTAAAAAGCATGCCAGTCAGGTTTTATACCTCTAATCCATAAGTCGCCTAAAGCGTTTAACAAAGTAGAATATTCATTTTCTTGTTCATCCTTAGGAAAAGTTAGACTAGGAAAAGCGGGTATGACTTTACCAGCGGCTTGTTGACGCGCTAAAGTAATCAGTGTTTGTCCAGGGCCAACTTCTAATAGTATATAATCCTCTAAACCAAATGCAGTATCCATTGCATCTGCAAATCTTACCGTATTTTTTAAATGGTTTACCCAATAGATTGCACTTGTGGCTTCTGTATCTGAAAGCCAGGTTCCCGTTACTGTCGAGATAATAGGTAAGCGAGGAATATTTAATTTTATTTTTTCTACTTCATTTTTAAATGATTCTAAAATAGGATCCATCATAAAAGAGTGAAAGGCATGGCTGGTAAGGAGTATTTTGTTGGGAATATCTTGCGAATCAAGTTTATTATTAAAATCAGTAATATCTTCTTTTGTGCCTGAAACCACACAAAACTGATTTGAATTTATTGCCGCCAGTGAAAGTGTTTCCGGAAGCAATTCATTTAATTGCTCAATTGGTACACGTACAGCCAGCATAGACCCGCCAGGGAGCCCACTGATTAATTGTCCTCTAACCGCAACGATATGTAAAGCGTCTTTTAAAGTCATGATTCCTGCCAAATGTGCGGCAGCAAATTCACCAATACTATGTCCACAAAGAAAAGTTGGTTTTATTCCCCAACTCATCCATAATTGAGACAATGCATATTCGGTAACGAATAAAGCAGGTTGCGTTAAACGAGTATCTTTCAAAAGTTCTTCTGCCTCACTGGAGTTAATTTCGGGATAGATTATATCACGTATATCTAAATTTAAATCTTCCATCAATAGTTCAGCGCATTTATCTATTGCATTGCGATATACTTCTTCGTTATCATAAAGGGTTTTGCCCATTTGTAAAAATTGCGCTCCTTGTCCCGGGAATAAAAATCCCATTTCGCCAGGTACACTTTTTAATTGTGCGGATTTAATGCTTTTTGGTTTGAGAGAAATTAATTTTTCGACAGCATCAGTTGCAGCATTGGCTATTAAAAAGCTTCTGTGGTTAAAGTCATCCCGTGTTACACTCAATGAATAAGCTATATCTGCTAAATTATTGTCTTTTGCTTTATCAATAAAGTTACCCAGTTCATTTTCATAGCACAGCAGACTATTTTGACTTTTAGCAGACCACGTGAGTATTTGAAGTGGTCGTGTAGTTGAAGGTGGCAAAGGTTTCATCTCATATTCTTCGACAATAACATGTACATTGGTACTTCCTATACCAAATGAGCTCACACCAGCTCTTCTTTTACCATCTGCTTTCCAGTCAATCAATTTGTTATTGATGTAAAAAGGGCTATTATCAAAATCTATATTTGGATTTGGTTTCTTGAAATTAACCATTGGAGGTATTTGCTTATGGCGCATTGCTAATAATGTCTTTATTAGGCCTGCAGCACCTGCAGCAGCAGTGGTATGGCCCATATTACTTTTTATAGATCCCAAAGCACAATAGCCATTTTTTTCTTGTTTGCCATAAGCGATTTTAAGTCCTTCTATTTCTATTGGATCACCAATAGGAGTTGCGGTACCATGTGCTTCCATATAAGTAATGGTTGAGGGAGATATTTGAGCATCATTGAATGCATTTATTATTGCTCCAGCCTGGCCTTTTGGGCTTGGTGCCATAAAACTACCTTTGTCTCCTCCGTCGTTATTTACACCAACTCCTTTAATTACTCCGTAAATAATATCTCCATCTTTTTCAGCTTCTTCTAACCTTTTAAGTAAAACGACTCCTGCGCCATCACTAAAAACGGTACCTTTTCCAGAAGCATCAAAAGATCTGGTAGAACCATCTGGGCTTTTAATAAATCCATCATCATAAAGGTGACCACTATTTATGGGTGAAGTTACACTGGAACCGCCCGCGAGAGCAACGTCACACATTCCGGTTCTTATTGCTTTTACCGCTTCAGCGACTGCTAATAACGAAGTTGAGCAAGCTGAATGCACACTAACAGAAGGGCCTTTTAAATTTAAATGATATGAAGTTCGGGGTGCAATAAAATCTTTTCCATTTACAGTATAGATCTGAAGTTCGCCTATTGAACTTTTTAGCTCTTTGTTTGAAAATATATTATTTTCGTAGTAAGTATTAATTTCACTGCCTGAGTATACTCCAATACTTCCTTTGTAATGTTTAGGAAGATGCCCGGATTGCTCTAATGCCTCAAATGAAATTTCTAGAAACACCCTTATTTGTGGATCCATAGCGGCCGCAAGTTGTGGGTTTAATCCAAAGAAATTGGCATCAAATGTTTTGGCGGAAGGCAAAATCCCACGAGCACCTATATAAAGCGGGTCTTTACGAAGACTTTCAGGCAAACTAACATCTAATTCGTCTTTTGTAAAATAAGATATTGTCTCTTTTCCATTTTTTAAGTTCTCCCATAATTCCTCAATTGAGTCAGAACCAGGGAATCTTCCAGCCATACCAATTACGGCAATGTCTGCAGAAACAGTTTTGTTTTTGGCCTCTTTAAAGGCAAACAAATCTTCCTTATTTTTTTCTCCATTCTTATCTTCCCCTAAAATTGTAGAAAGCTCTCTAATTGTAGGGAAGATGTACATTTTTGAAACAGGTACTTCAATCGATAAACGTTGTCTCAATACCGAAGTAATTTTTTGTGCCAATACTGAACTACCCCCAATATCAAAAAAATCATCATCTATACCTATACTTGGTATTTTTAATTCCTCGCTCCAGATCTTTGCAATATCTTTTTCTAATTGCGTATTAGGTTTATTGAATAGAGGAGCAGAGTCTGGTCTGGTATATTCAGGAATTGGTAAATTCTTTTTATCAATTTTCCCGTTTGGTGTTATTGGAAAATCCTCTACCCAAATATATTTGGAGGGTAATAATATTTCTGGTAAAATTTTTGAAAGTGCCTCATGAATTATTTTTTCATCCTTTAGTTGTTCATTAGATTTAAAATAAGCTATAAGTTTATCTTCACTTCCATAATAATTGCTTACGATTACTGCTGACTGTTTTATTCCTGGAAAACTATTTAGAGCAGTTTCAATTTCACCTAATTCAATACGATGTCCTCTAATTTTCACTTGATGATCTATACGCCCCAAACATTGAAATTCTCCATTCGGTAATAATTTCCCCAAGTCACCAGTACGATAAAGAATAGCATTTGGTTCTGTCGAAAATGAATCTGGAATAAATTTTTCAGCTGTAAGTTCCGGACGTTTCCAATAACCTTGAGCAACACCATCTCCACCAATAACGATTTCTCCAATTGTTCCCGGAGCAACAGCTTGCCCATGCTCATCTAATAAGTAAATTTGTGTGTTTGCAATAGGTCCTCCAATTGTAATTAATTCATCTTCGGCGTTAATTTGCTTGATAGCTGACCATATTGTAGTTTCTGTTGGGCCGTACATATTCCAAAGAGAATCACATCTTGCAGTTAACTGACGCGCCAGATTTAAAGGCATAGCTTCGCCGCCACAAAGGGCTTTTAACCCCAATGGTGTTTCCCAGCCAGAATCAAGTAGTAATTGCCATGTAGTTGGCGTGGCCTGCAGTATTGTAATTTCTTTTTTTTGCAAAAGCTGAAGTAAAAGCTGTCCATCATGAGTAGTCTGGTAATCAGCAAAAACTACTGTGGCACCTTTAATTAATGGTAGAAATAATTCGAGACCTGCAATATCAAAAGAAATTGTCGTAATGGACAGTAATTTATCTTCAGGATTTATACCTGGCTCAATCGCCATGCTGAATAAGAAGTTTACTAAATTTTTATGAGTTACAGTAACTCCTTTTGGTTTTCCGGTAGATCCGGAGGTATACATCATATAAGCAACAGCCTCTTGTGCAACAGTAACCAAAACAGGTGAAATAGGATAGTTGTCTATTGCAGACAACGCGTTTTCGACCAATATTGTTTTTGAATATATGGGCAATGAAGCTGCAAGTGATTTTGTAGTTAGCAAAAAACTAGCCTCAGAATCTTCAAGCATAAATTCTAAACGTGCAGTTGGAAATTTAGGATCTAATGGTAAGTAGGAGGCACCACATTGTAAAATGGCAAAGAGAGCGATAATTAATTTAGGACTTCGCTCCATGGAAACAGCAACTATTTGCCCAGAGGATAAGCCCTGAGACAGAAAATAGTTAGCCATTTGGTTTGTCTTTTTTAATAATTCTCCATAGGTGAGCTTTTCATCTTCAAATTCGAGCGCTATTGAATTAGGGAAAATGGCAGCTTGCTCTGCAAAGAGGTCATGTAAGGCACTTGTTGGGTACGTCATTTTAGTCCAACTTATCTTGTTGTCTAAATTATTTTTGTTAAGTCTTTTCATTTTAATGCTATTAAAATTAAAGTTGAGCAAAATAATATGATGAGTTTAACGTCATGATATTTATAATTTATTACTTAAAACTGAGTGTTTTTTTAACTAAATAGTTTGTTTATCTACAAATAGATGTGGGAGTTATAATTCTTTTTTGGCTAATAATTTTGATGTAAAATATTTTGTATGTATCTGTTAATTAGCTATTAATTATTTTTTAAAATAAAGTTTTTTCTTCGCTTATACTTGTATTTTCATCATTATGCTATTATCATCTATGAATGACATATTCTATATTAGATTTGGGTAATTTTATTAAATCTGATAAGTTGTTTACAAAACCAATTTCGTTTACCAATTTTCCTTTTTTGCAACTGCGAGATTTTTATATGTAAATATCCTACCTATTTATCTTTCTGGTTTTTGTTTTAAAAGGCAATAATTCCTCGTTGAGACCAATTTACCCTTGAACAGGACAGTATTTATTTTGACAGAAATAAAATATTTAATTTTACGTTTTAATAAGTTGCTTTTGTTTAGATGGTTACCTTTTTTTTGGAAGGTAAATATCTAGTAACAGCTGTTCAGATTTTTAAAGAAATCAGATATGGTAATAATAAAAAAAGGTGTTGAAAAAGTATTTCATGAAAACATAACCGTTGTCATATAGGTATGATTTGGCTCATTAATTTTTTTTAGTAAAGAGGTAGGAACGCTGTAAAAGATTTTTTCAATGTAGGTAAATAGTCATTAAAATACTACATTTAATGTCGTTTATCGGAATTAAAATTAGTTATATCGGTTTTATTTTGTAAATAAATATTTTTGCAGTAAAATAATAAGCCTGTAAAACTGTGAAGTATCAAAATTTAAAAATTATTAATCTGCTCATAATTATGCTGTTGTTCTTTCCTTTTAAAGGAAATAGTCAAAATACACAAGATATTATGGAAACCATAATTACATCTGGTAGTAATGCAACAGGAAGTTCTGGTTCTGTAACTTATTCAATTGGCCAGGTATTCTATACTTATATAGGATTACAAACAGTCTATAATGTGGCTCAGGGTATACAGCATCAGGAAAATGATGAAAATCTGGGTACACCAGAAATTGAAAAACCTACAACAGAAATATTTGTTTTCCCAAATCCAACAGTAGATTTTGTTTATATAAGTATGAAAGGAGATGAGCTCGAAGGCGCAAATAGATCCTATCGTCTTTATGACTTGCAAGGCAGGCTTTTAAAACAAAATGTAATTACTCAAACCGAAACCCAGATTAGCTTAAATAACTTTAGTTCATCCCTTTATGTACTTACGGTATATGTGGATAACAAACTTTATAAATCTTTTAAAATATTAAAAAAATAATATAATGAAAATTGCACTTACGATACTTTTATTTTTGACTTTTACCTTTACAGTATTTGCTCAAGCACCTGAAAAAATGAGTTATCAGGCAATTATTCGCGCACAAGATAATAGTCTGATCATGAATTCGAGAATTAGCCTTAAAGTTATTATACATCAAAGTACTGTTAACGGAACAAGTGTATATCAGGAAACACATTCTCCTACTACAAATAACAACGGTTTAGTTTCGCTTGAAATTGGAACAGGAACTGTTTCGATAGGTAATTTTAGCCAGATAGCCTGGGATAAAGGACCTTATTTTATAGAAACGCAAGTTGATGTAAACGGTGGTTCTAATTATAATATTACCGGAGTTACACAGCTTTTGAGTGTGCCATATGCGTTACATGCCAAAACAGCTGACAGATTAACCGGAGGCGTAACTGCTCCAATTACCAAAGCCACCGTCATTTCGTTTACTTCTTCAAGAAACATTGCCGCTGCGGATGTAAATAATACAATAGAATGTAAAACATCGGCCACATTAACCTTAACTGCCGATTTTAGTAGCATGCTAGTGGGGGAGACTATTAATTTAGAAGCGCATAACGGTGCTGTATTAACGATACAAGCCCCATCAGGGGTGTCAATTAACTACAATGCAAATGGTAGTGCAAAGTTTACCAGTGTTTCTGGAAACGTAAGGTTTGGCTTTCTTAGAAAAACGGGCACAAATTCCTATATTATATCTGGACAATGAAACATTTAATATTTTTTTTACTCTTTTCAACTATAGTTTTTTCACAAAACTATCATTATGCTATTGACGATGCTCCCGTAAAAACTCCAGAAATACCACCAGGAGTCAATAATCAATTAGAAGAAATTAAATATTTTGAAGCTTTTTTGTTACCAATTGCTCAAAAAGCGAATCTTCAGGCTGCTTTAGATTTACATGGCTCTGTAAGATTGGAAAAAGGAGATTATTCAGGAGTAGATATTGTTATGAAAAGTAATCAGAGACTATATGGATATCCATCATTGACCAAAGTATCTAATATTACCATAACAGCCGGAAGTACAGGAGTGGTTTTAGAAAACTTACTTCCACAAGATAAAACGATAACGCTTCAGGCAGGAGGAGTAATTTCTAATTGTACTTTTAAATCTATAAAGTGGGCAACTTTAAAGGCAACAAATGCAACGTTTACAAATAATACCTTTATAAATTACGGTGGTAATATTTTAATAGATTGTAGCCAGTCTGGTTATTTTAGAAATAATAAATTTATAAAACACCAATCAGGAGGGTTAACGACGGTTTTGACTATGAAAGGAAATACCACAACTCCTAGTTATGGTAATGTGCATTTACACACTAATTTTCTAACACCGCATGGAGATACAAGCGAACTGGATAATTTAGTATCAGCTACTTTTGTTGGTATTGACGCAGAAGGCTGGAACCTTACCGGAGATGGAACCAAAGCTATGTTTAAGGCTAGTAATATGGGCAATGTTAAAATAACAGATTTAGGAGGCGGTAACTCATACTCTGCTGTTCGAACCGGAGCTTATGATATTGATGCTGCTAATGTATCTATATTGAATAAAAAACTTTTTACAGAATTTGATGTAATATCACCGAGAACTAACATGATAATGATAGCTGCTTTAGGGGGATATAAAAGAGGGAGCGGAACAGTCACCGGATATGATCTCTTGGGAAATTTAGATAATACCAACTCTCTAAAATATAATAATGTTGAACAAACGACTGCTATAACTAATACAGCAATAGTTTCAAATCTTAGCGCTTCTATTCTGGGAAGTCAATATGCACCCTGGAGCCGACCAGCATGGGAGACATTACCGGATCCGACAGGTGCAAATTGGAGATCTGATAGAGTAGGTAAACCAGACAGTACGACTTATATTCAGAATTTAATAAATACAAATGGAGTCGCAGAACTTCCTGAGGGTGTCTTTTATATTAGTGCTACTTTAAAAGTTCCTCTTGACAGAGCGCATGGAATTATGGGTAAGGGTACAGGAAAGACTTCCATAGTAGGTTTGAAAGATGATTTCCCTTTAATAACGCTTACGGGTGGTCAGGACGACAATTTTGTATTGGCACATTTGACGCTGCAAGGCGGCAGCGTAGGTGTTTATTCATCACAAAACTTTGGTACACAGCATATGAGTTTTGTATGGTTAAAATATGTAGTATTTAGAGATCAAAATTATGGCTTTCAGTTAGATCAAATGATGGGCTTTGATAATAATTTCTTTGACAATATTTCTTTTGTAAATTGCAATAAAGGATTTTTTCAAGATCCTCTTGTAAAAGGAGATTCTGACCATTCCAGCTTTGTTGATAAAACAATGTTTTACAGAAGTCAGTTTATAAATTGCAATACAGCGGTTTCTATGTTAGCAACAAGGGCAGACAATTTAAATGCCTGGGTAGATTGTAAATTTAGTGGAGGACAATCCGCTCTTATCTTAGGTGGAAATAATTATCCAATAGCTGCCAATTGTGATTTTACAGGCTTTACAGGAAAGCAAGTTATAAGCAGTGGAGATATCTCTCTTTATAATTCTAATTTTTACAGTAACAGCACTACAGCTTCAACTATTAAATCTATTAATTCCTATATTGAAGGATGTAATTTTTCAGATGCAACGACCTTATTTTCATCTGTTATATATAATCCTGTAAATGCCTATATAACAAACTCTACCGTAACAAGTACAGTATCTTCTTTAGTGATAGATGGCGATTGGAACAGTAAATATTCAGGAGTATTTATGAACAGTAATTTTAAGTCAAACCCTACACTTAGCAAACTGTTAGTAAATGTAAAAGAAGGTACGGCAACGGTAATTATAAATACAGCTTCTAATCCTTATCCCCAGCTTTTAGTAACACGATAAACAGTATATTTTTTTATATACATCTAACTTAACTGATCAATTTTTTTATTGATCAGTTTTTTGTTTTAAAGACCTCTTGTGCATTATATAGTTATTAGACGTATTGTCTTGTTTCTTTTAGTATTTGGATAATTAGGGATCAAAAATCCCAAATGAGTTCTAAAAAAAATCAGATACTTTCGTAGTTTATAAAATCTGATTTCAAAAATTTTCGTGCACTGTTTTAATTAAAATTTATTTTTGGCAAGATTTTTCCTTTTTTCATTGTCTTAATAATATAAGTTCTATTTCGCAATATGTTAAAAAAATAGTCTTTATCTGATTAAATTTAACTTTTAGACGCCCTAAAGCGGCTCTAGAGGGCAACTAATTGCATTTTATCGATTTTAAAATCCGTTGGACAGATTTATTATTTAAAACTGTGAAAAATGCATATTTTTGAGCGAAATTTAAAATTGGCAAAACAAAATTGATTGTTTGGCTAAAAATGTTGTTAATAATTTATCATTTAAGGTTAAAGTTTAACTTTTTGATAACATTGAAAGAAGGGCGAATTATTTTTAACTACAATAGTAATTCAAGATAAGAATTATTAAAATTTTTTATTTTTATGAAATACAGTGTATACGAAAATATCAGAAAAATAAGAGAATTAAAAAACTTAACCAGAGAGTTTGTCGCGGCTGAATTAAAAATGAGCCCTAGTGGCTATGGTAAAATTGAAAGAGGAGATGTCGATTTAACTGTTTCTAAATTAATTGAAATTTCAAAAGTTTTAGATGTTTCAATTGAGTTCATATTTAAATTTGATGTGTCTATTTTTTTTAATGAAACGGCAAAATAAAGTATTCTGAAAAAATGTAAAATTAAAAGTTTTAATAGCGAGACATAAATAGAGTAAATTAAATAATAAAGTTATGGAAAATTACTATTTAAGAATCAAAAAGTATCGGATAGAAAATAATCATACTTCTGAATATATAGCTATTCAAATGGAAATGAGTTTGAAAAAGTATGAGAGTATTGAGAAAGGAATGGTTGATCTCAAATTATCAAAGTTAGATAAGTTAGTGAAAATTTTAGGAATCAAAAAAAGTGAAATTTTCAAATTGGATACTTAATTTTAGAAAAAAAACATTTTTGTTATTCACTAAAAAATTAGAGTTCACTATTAAAAGAACTCTAATTTTTTACTTCCTAATTATTAGCTATATTTATTTTTTTACTTTTAAAACATATCCCAAAGATTCCAGAATTAAAACATAATGCGTTTTTGTGATGTCCTTGACAACAGCATTATGATCACAAAAGGGTCCGGAATTCAAATGTATTTCATCTCCAATTTGGTACTGCATAACCGATATTTCTTTGGCAGTATCGCCACTTTTAAGCCATTCTTTTATTGTCTCAATTTCCTGGTCTTTTACAACAGCATGTTTACCTAGCCAAAATAAATACCTTACCACACCAGGTGAATTAAAAACCAGATTTCTATCTTTTTCTTCCAATTGTACAAATATATAATGATCAAATAATGGTGATTCGACCTTTATTTTTCTATCAGATCTTTGTATGATTTTTTTAATCAAAGGACAATAACAATTGACATTAAACTTGGTTAATTGTTCTGCGGCTCTTTTTTCCCATTTGGGCCTAGTGTATACGACGTACCATTTCATAATCTTAAATTATTTATTGTATTAAATACATTATGATTTAAATAGAGATTTACTCTTTTGTATTTACCTCAGTGATTTTTTTAAGAGTAATAGCTCTACTTTAATTTTTTACTGCAAATAAATATTCTTCAAAATCTAAACAATCACGAGGGTTTACAGCCTTTTTTATTAATAATCAGACTAGCTGTTTCAAGTATTAATTGCTTTGTGAATTTAATTCCAAGTACGGTAAGCATTTACATTTTTAATAGCATTTTTTCCTTAGTAAGGACATTTAGCAACGAAAATGTAGTTTTAATTCTACATTAGTATTATAATTTTAACATAAATTAACATTGTTGATATAGCCGATAAAAATGATTTCTAATTTCTGGATCTTAAGTCTGAACTTGAATAGTTTTTATCCTTATAAGGAACAATAATTTTAATTTCTTTAAACATAAATTTTTCTTTTTTGGATAGCTAGATTGTAGCTATTCACGGGGAACCCCTTTTCATTTCCAAAAAAGAAGCATTAAAATCCTGTAACAAGGTTAATAATGTATTTCGACTACAAAATCCATATTAACAAACTTACTTTTAACTTAAAAACATTAAGCTTATGAAAATTGGAATAACTTTTAGTGCTTTTGATTTATTACATGCAGGGCACGTGAAAATGCTTGAAGAAGCAAAACTACATTGTGATTATTTAATTGTTGGTTTACAGACGGATCCCACCTTGGATCGCCCAACTAAAAATAAACCAACCCAAACTGTTGTCGAACGTTACATACAATTAAAAGCGTGTAAGTTTGTTGATGAAATAGTTCCTTATGCCACTGAACAGGACTTAGAAGATATTTTGAAAGCCTTTACTATTGATGTGCGTATCTTAGGAGATGAATATAAGGAGAGAGATTTTACAGGCAGAAGCTATTGTGAAGAAAAAGGAATTGAGTTGTACTTTAATATAAGAGACCATCGTTTTTCAAGTACCAATTTGCGTCATGAAGTGTATCAGAAAGAAATTTTAATAAACAGTAATGGCAATTAGTACTCTTACTCATGTAATTCTAACAGGGGGAGTTGGCAGCAGATTGTGGCCTCTATCCAGAAAAACACTTCCTAAGCAATATCTTGAACTTTTTGACGGAGAGTCACTTTTTGAAAAAACAGTGAACCGTAATCAAGTTATTTCCAATAAAACGATAGTGGTTGGAAATATAGAAAATTACAAAATGAGTAATGCCATTATGTCAAAATTAAGTAAGTCTTTTACTCATATTGTAGAAGCTGTACCTCGTAATACAGCTGCAGCAATTGCATTTGCTGCATTTGCATCAAAGCCGGAAGATATTTTACTGATTACACCATCAGATCATATTATAGAAAGCAATCAGTTATATGATGCTGCTTTGCAAAAAGCGATTGTACTGGCTAATCAGGATTGCCTTGTTACGTTTGGTATAAAACCTATTAAACCGGAAACGGGTTATGGTTACATTGAATTTGAGAATGAAAATGTAGTTGCATTTCATGAAAAGCCAGATTTCGAAACGGCAACAGCTTATCTTCAAAACGGAAATTATTTTTGGAACAGTGGCCTTTTTTGTTTTAAAGCAGAAAAATTTTTAGAAGAGCTTCAAAAGCAGGAGCCTGAGGTTTATTGGGCTTCAAAAGCGGTTTGGGAAGTAAATCAAAACGGCTTTCTGAATTATGAATTGTCACTAAATATTCCTTCCATAAGTATTGATTATGCTGTTATGGAACGGAGCAAAGACATTAAAGTTGTCCCTGGTCATTTTGAATGGTCTGATCTAGGTTCGTTCGAATCGGTTTATGATTATCTGGTGCAGAAAGGCCATCCAATTGACCAAAACAGAAATATTGCCATTGGAACTTCATTACACACTACTTTTATTGGGGTTAAAAATTGCATTTTAATTTACACCGCCGATGCCTTAATGGTTTTGCAAAAAGAAAATTCTCAAGAGGTAAAACAAGTTTATCAACATTTAGAATCTATTGCTTCGCCATTATTATAATTCATTTTAATTTTTTTATAAACGAGCCTACAATGATCGACAAAAATGCTGCAATATATATTGCCGGACACCAAGGAATGGTTGGAAGTGCTATTTGGAGAACCTTAAAAGCAAAAGGTTACCATAATCTTATAGGAGCTTCAAGTAAAGAATTGGATTTAAGAGAACAAGAAGATGTTCGGGACTTTCTTCAAAAAATAAAACCTGATGTTATTATAGATGCTGCGGCAAAAGTAGGAGGGATTATGGCGAATAATGATTTTCCGTATCAATTTTTGATGGAAAACATGCAAATTCAAAATAACCTTATTGGCGAAGCTCATAAGTTGGGTGTAAGCAAGTTTATCTTTTTAGGTAGTTCGTGTATTTATCCAAAATTGGCATTACAGCCTTTAAAAGAAGAGTATTTGATGACAGGTTCGTTAGAAACTACAAACGAGTGGTATGCTTTAGCAAAAATTAGTGGTGTAAAATTATGCCAGGCTATACGCAAGCAATTCAAAAAAGATTTTGTGAGTTTAATGCCAACAAATTTATACGGTATCCATGACAATTTTGATTTGAACAGTTCTCACGTTTTGCCGGCGATGATTCGTAAATTTCATGAAGGCAAAGAAAATAATAATGCTTCAGTTATCCTTTGGGGTACAGGTAAACCAATGCGGGAATTTCTATTTGTAGATGATATGGCAGAAGCGGTAATTTTTGCTTTGGAAAATGAACTTCCGGGACATTTGTACAATGTGGGAAGCGGAGAAGATATTACGATCAAAGAATTAGCTGCCATAATACAAAAAATCGTCGGGCATACCGGACAGATTATTTGGGATGATAACAAACCCGATGGGACACCAAGGAAATTACTGGATGTTTCTAAAATGCATAAGATTGGTTGGAAACACCAGGTCAATCTTGAACAAGGAATTCAAAAAACCTACAATTGGTTTTTGGAAAACATTGAAAATTTCAAAGAAAAGATCTATTAGTAGGTCCTTTTAATTTACCTCCAACAAAAATTTTATCGTTACGATTTTAAAAATTTGCACTTTGCAACACAATGCCTTGTGCCTTATACTTAACATTATGAATCCATTAAAAAAAATAGCTTTTATTACAGGTGTTACCGGACAAGACGGAGCTTATTTGAGTGAATTTTTACTAGAAAAAGGCTATATCGTACACGGTTTAAAAAGACGAACTTCTATGTTTAATACAGATCGTATCGATCATTTATATCAAGATCCATATATAGAAAACAGGAATTTTATTTTGCATTATGGTGATATGACTGATAGTACCAATTTGACTCGTTTAATTCAGCAAATTCAGCCTGATGAGATTTATAATTTGGCGGCGATGAGTCATGTAGCAGTTTCATTTGAAACTCCGGAGTATACTGGAAATGCAGATGGATTAGGAACCTTGCGCCTTCTGGATGCAATTCGTTTACTGGGGTTGGAAAAAAAGACACGAATTTATCAGGCATCGACTTCAGAGTTGTATGGGAAAGTACAGGAAGTACCCCAAACTGAAAAAACACCTTTTTATCCACGCTCGCCTTATGCTGTGGCAAAAATGTATGCCTATTGGATTACCGTAAATTATAGAGAAGCTTATGGAATGTATGCCTGTAACGGAATCTTGTTTAATCATGAATCACCTATTCGTGGAGAAACTTTTGTAACGCGTAAAATTACCAGAGCAACTTCAAGAATAGCTTTAGGATTGCAAGAAAAATTATATTTAGGAAATCTGGATGCCAAACGCGATTGGGGGCATGCCAAAGATTATGTGCGTATGATGTGGATGATTTTACAAGCAGAAGAACCTGAAGATTGGGTAATTGCGACAGGAACAACTACTCCAGTTCGTGAATTTGTTCGTATGAGTTTTGCTGAAGTAGGTATTGAATTAGAATTTAAAGGTAAAGGTGTAGAAGAGAAAGGCTTTGTGAAATATTGTAGCAACCCGGATTATCAGATTACTATAGGGACAGAAGTATTGGCAGTTGATCCAAATTATTTCAGACCTACAGAAGTAGATTTACTAATAGGAGATGCTTCAAAAGCCAGGACTAAACTAGGTTGGCAATGCCAATACGATTTACCTGCATTGGTAAAAGAAATGATGGAATCTGATTTAAAGTTGATGGCTAGAGAACAGCATTTAAAGGAATGTGGTTATAGCATCTTAAATTATTTCGAGTAAACCAATAATAAAGCAGTAGAACGTAATTTTTTATGCCTGCTAAAAGATATTAAATGAAAATTAAAAATATTTGCTGTTTAGGTGCCGGTTACGTTGGTGGTCCAACGATGTCTGTTATCGCATTAAAATGCCCGGAAATTAAAGTAACTGTTGTAGATTTAAACGAAGCTCGCATTTCGGCATGGAATGAGGCGGATCTGGATAAGTTACCTGTTTATGAACCTGGACTTGCAGAAGTAATTCGTGAGGCAAGAGGTCGTAATTTGTTTTTTTCAACCGAAGTAGAGCGTGCAATTGAAGCTGCAGATATGATTTTTATAGCAGTAAATACTCCCACGAAAACTTATGGAGAAGGTAAAGGAATGGCGGCAGATTTAAAATTTGTTGAGCTTTGTGCCAGACAAATAGCCCGAGTAGCAAAAACGGATAAAATAATAGTAGAAAAATCAACTCTTCCAGTCCGGACAGCCGAAACATTACAGACTATTTTAGATCATACAGGAAACGGTGTTAAATTTGAAGTACTTTCAAATCCAGAGTTTTTAGCAGAAGGAACAGCTATTGATGATTTACTTAATGCCGACAGAGTTTTAATTGGAGGAAAACAAACGGAGAGTGGTCTACAGGCAATTCAGTTTTTGGTTGATATTTACAGGCATTGGTTGTCACCAAAACAAATTTTAACCACAAATGTATGGTCTTCAGAATTATCAAAATTAACAGCCAATGCATTTTTAGCACAAAGAATTTCCTCGATTAATGCGTTATCTGCTTTATGTGAAGTAACTGAAGCAGATGTCGATGAAGTTGCCAATGCCATTGGAACTGATACTCGAATTGGATCAAAATTTCTTAAAGCTTCAGTAGGTTTTGGAGGATCTTGTTTTCAAAAAGATATTCTAAATTTAGTCTATTTATGCCGCTATTTTAATTTACCTGAAGTGGCTAATTATTGAGAGCAGATTATTATCCTGAACGATTATCAGAAATATCGTTTTGCAAAGAATATTATCAACACGCTTTTTAATACAGTTAGTGGAAAGAAAATAACTTTTTTAGGTTGGGCATTTAAAAAAAACACCAACGATACCAGAGAGTCCGCTGCTATTTATGTAGGAGAACATCTCATTGAAGATGGCGCAGAAATTCACATTTATGACCCAAAAGTTTCTGAAGAAAAAATCAAATCCGATATGCGCTATATATTGGAATTAAAGGGACTTACAGAACAGAAAATTGAATCAAAAATAAAACAAATTTTCGTTTATAAAACAGCAATGGATGCTCTTGATCAAGCTCATGCCGTTGCAGTGTTAACTGAATGGGATGAATTTAAAACGTATGACTGGGCGACTATTTATTCCAGAATGTATAAGCCTGCTTTTGTATTTGATGGCCGTAATATTCTGGATGCAGAAAAATTAAAAACAATTGGTTTTCAGATTAAGGGAATTGGAAAAGGGTAAGCTAATCGAGTAAATAAAAAAACTATTTTTTTAACCATTTTATTTTCATTCCTTGAAAAATATTTTGATAAAGTTCAAACAGCATCCTAAGTATGATACAGTCATAAGTTGGGGAAAATTGCTTTCGATTACCGGAAGTGCTCAAATTATTATACAGATTTTAGGATTTGGTTCGGGTATTTTAATAATCCGTTTGTTAACTGTTCAGGAATATGCTTTTTATACCTTAGCTAATACAATGCTGGGGATGATGGCCGTACTTGCTGACGGGGGTATCGTTCCGGGGGTCATGGCTCAAGGGGGAAAAGTTTGGGAAAATAAGCAAAAAATGGGCACTGTTTTAGCAACTGGTTTAGATTTAAGAAGAAAATTTGCAATTGCAAGTTTGTTAATCTCAGTACCTATTTTGTTTTATCTTTTATTGCATAATGGTGCTAGCTGGATTATGGCATTACTTATAGCAACGGCGCTGATTCCTGCTTTTTACGCGACTCTTTCAGATTCTTTGTTAGAGATTATTCCTAAATTGAACCAGACCATTGTACCATTACAACGAAATCAAATCGAGGTAGGAGTTGCCAGATTATTTTTATCAGGTTTAACTATGTTTATTTTTCCGTGGGCTTTTGTAGCTATATTAACGGCAGGTATCCCTCGTATATGGGGAAATGTCGGTTTAAGGAAAATAGTCTATACTATGGCTGATCAAGATAAAAAACCTGACAAAGAAGTGAGAAGTGAAATATTAAGTTTAGTTAAACGAATACTTCCAACCTCTATTTATTATTGTTTTTCAGGGCAAATTACAATTTGGTTAGTTTCTATTTTTGGCAATACTCATTCTTTGGCTCAATTAGGAGCTTTAAGTAAAGTAAGTGTTATGTTGTCCATTTTTAATGTAATAATTGCAACATTAATTATTCCTCACTTTGCTAAATTAATTTCAGATAAATATCTATTGCTTAACCGTTTCTTGCAAATAATGGGGCTTTTGCTTGTTTTAGTAAATGCTATCGCTTTAATAGTTTATTTATTTCCTACTCCAATTCTATGGGTCCTTGGAGACGCTTACAAAGGTTTGCAATTTGAGTTGTTATTAAGTATAATTAGTAGCTGTATTGGCTTACTAGGGGGAGTCGTTTTTAACTTATATACATCAAGAGGTTGGGCTATGTCTCCAATAGTGTCAATTTTAATTAATTTGTTTTCGATTGTTTTTTTTGCAAGTGTATTAGATTTAAGGAGCTTAAAAGGAGTTTTATTTTTTAATATAGCCTTAGGAGTAGTTTCATTGTTGCAAACCATTTTGTTTTGTTTATATAATATTTTTCTAATAAAAAATAATGATAAAGAATTAACCCTGTAAAATGGGGTTTTAAGAGAAATAGAAAAATAAATAATTATTAATATCAGTAAGTTCTTAGACAGTTTTATTTGACAATATGGAAATTCTTTTTATTTGCGGCTCAGCCGAAATTGGTAATGATGGTGTAGGTGATTATGCTCGTCGATTATGTGGAAAACTTATAAAATCAGGCCATGAAGCTCAAATTTTATCTTTATGTGACCATCAGGCAAATTCTTTTATCAGTGAAACTCAAATAACAGAAGAAACGGAAGTACTGGTACATCGAATACCTATTTCAACTCCCAATAAGCAACGCTTAATTTGGTTACAAAGTGTTTTGAAAACTTTTGAACCCGATTGGATTTCTTTACAATATGTCCCTTACAGTTTTAACCCGAAAGGATTGCCATTTTGGCTTCCGTCTTACTTAAAAAGAATAAAAGGAAATCATAAGTGGCATATAATGTTTCATGAATTATGGTTAGGGATCGATGTTGAATCTTCTATTAAACACAAATGTATTGGTCGATTACAACAAATTATAGCTAAAAAGGTAATTCATAATACTAAAACACATTATATAAGTACTCAAAATAAGTTATATCAATTCTTTCTGCAATCTCATAATATTAGTGCAGAAATTTTACCAATTTGTGGTAATATACCTTTGACAGGAATAAAAAAAGAATCGCTGGAATTTGTGCAGTTTGTTTTATTTGGTACAATTCATAATGGAGCTCCTTTTGAAGATTTTGTTGCTGATTTAATGAGTACTTCAAATAAGTTTGAAAAACCAATAAAATTTGTTTTTATTGGTAAAAACGGCCCGGAACTTACAAGTTACACCTCTATACTGGATCATTATAAAATAGGTTATGAGGTTCTAGGCGTACAATCTGAAAATGTAATATCACAAGTACTCCGTGATAGTGATTTTGGAATATCTACAACACCTTATTACCAGAGCGAAAAAAGCGGAGTTTATGCTGCCTACAAAGAGCATCAGCTAAATACGATTTGTGTTTCACGCGAATGGACCCCAATAAAGGGACAGTACGTTATACCGCAAATGATCAAATATGAAAAAAATAATTTGAATATAATTCCGATGGATATTGAAGTTCCTGATACGCAAAATATGGCCACACAGTTTATTAATTCAATTTTCGTATCATGAAGCTATTGGTTTCTCATCCAACATTAAATGCGAATTCAAAAAATCTGATGATTGGATTATTGCAAAATAAGCTAGTTTTTAAATTATTTACATCGATAGCAATATTCCCGGGGCAGCTATTATACAAATTAAGCAGTAACCCCAAATTAAAAGATTTAAAAAGAAGAACTTTAGATAAAACATGGCAACCTTACACAAGATCAAACTCTTTTTTTGAGTTTGGACGTTTATTAACTTCAAAATTGAATTTAGATAGTTTAATAGCACATGAAAATGGTATTTTTTGTATTGACAAAGTTTATCAAAAGCATGATAAATGGGTTTCAAATAATTTAGCGAAAGCAAAGAAAAGAGGCCTATCAGGAGTCTATGCCTATGAAGACGGAGCATTGTCTACCTTTAAAAAAGCAAAACAATTAGGCCTTTGTTGTATTTATGACTTACCTATTGGTTATTGGAAAAGTGCTCGGTTATTACTGCAGGAAGAATTTGACGTCAATCCTGATTGGTCAGGCACACTTACAGGATTTAATGACTCAGTAGATAAACTCCAAAAAAAAGATCAGGAATTAGCATTGGCAGATGTGCTCTTTGTAGCAAGTAGTTTTACCAAAGAAACATTAAAAGAGTATTCAGGAGACTTACCGGAAATAAAAGTAATTCCGTATGGTTTTCCGGAAGTTAAGCAAAAGAAAAAGTATCGGCCGCTTGGAAATAGAAAGCTTAAAGTTTTATTTATAGGCGGTCTATCTCAACGAAAAGGGATCTCTTATTTATTTGAAGCAGTCGAAGGAATGCAAAATAAAGTAGAGTTGACTATTGTAGGTCAAAAATCAGTAGCTAATTGCACTGCACTGAATAAAGCCTTGGAAAAACACACATGGATTCCGTCTTTACCTCATGAAGAAATATTAACCTGTATGAGTGAACATGATGTATTTGTTTTTCCTTCTCTTTTTGAAGGTTTTGGTTTGGTAATAACAGAAGCAATGTCGCAAGGAGTACCAGTCATTACAACAGATCGTACAGCAGGACCGGATTTGATCAGGGATGACGAAGATGGATGGATTGTGCCTGCCGGTTCTTCATCGGCACTGAAAGAAGTTCTTATTAAAATACTGGAAAAACCAGAAATACTGGAACAATTCGGACTAGCAGCTCAAAATAAAGCTAAAGCCAGACCATGGTCTGTTTATGGACAGGAAATGGCTGATGCACTTTCTTCGTTAGAGATTTAAAACAAATAGAATAAATGGATAGTAAGATAGAAGAAGTAGTAGAGCCAAGATATAACTTTTTAAAAATAGCTATTTGGTTGTATTTTTTACTTTGGATTTTTGAAGGTGCTTTGCGAAAATGGGTTTTACCAGGACTGGCTACGCCATTACTGATTGTACGTGATCCTGTTGCTATTTTTATAATAGGCAGGGCTTTATATGAGAATGTAAAATTTATAAATCCATATATTATTTTTGGATCGATATTTACCTTGTTTGGGTTAGTAATTACACTAACATTTGGGCATGAAAATCTTTTTGTAGGTATTTATGGTGCCAGAATTATGCTGCTTCATTTTCCACTTATTTTTATAATTGGAAAAGTTCTGGTAAAAGAAGATGTGCTAAAAGTCGGACGATTTCTTTTAGTAATGAACATTTTAATGACAACTATTGTTTATTTTCAATTTATAAGTCCTCAATCAGCATTTATAAATATTGGTGTTGGAGGAGAAGGAAGTGCAGGATTTTCCGGAGCGATGGGTTACAGCAGGCCACCGGGAACATTTTCGTTTATTTCAGGTTTGTCTATTTTCTATACAGCGGTCTCTGTCTTCGTTTTTTATTTTTGGTTGTCTAAGGATTATTGTTCCAAAATTTTACTTTATACCAGTACCATTGCTTTAGTTATTGCGTTGCCTCTTACTATAAGCCGTGGTGCCGTTGTGGCTGTTGCTATTGTAGGCTTATTTGCTATCATCGCATCAGTAACTTCAGGTAAAATGGTAGTTAAATTACTTATTAGCGGTATTGCTTTTTATCTGGTGATACTCATTTTACAAAAATATTCTACAATATTTAGCTTAGGTACTGAAGTATTTATGGATCGTGTTGATACCGTGAATAAAGTAACTGGTGGAGGTTTAACTGATTCAATTTTTTTAAGGGCGATAAATGAATTCACCGGACCTATTTTGGAACTATTTGATCAGCCACTGTTTGCAGGAAATTTAGGTATGGGGACAAATGCTGGTGCTCAGATGTTAACAGGCAAAATTGTCTTTTTGGTTGGAGAAACAGAATTTAGTCGTATAGGAGGTGAACAGGGAATTATTCTTGGAGGGGGACTTATGGTTTTGCGTATCGTTTTAGCAATTAGTATTGCTGTTCAGTCTTTAAAGTTACCGAAAGAAGAAAAACTCCTGCCATTTATTATTTGCGGAGCTGCCTGCATAGCAATATTTCAAGGACAATGGGCTCAACCCAGTATTTTAGGTTATGCAGTTATTATGACGGGTTTAGTTATGGCTAGTTTAAAAAAGGAGGAAACTTCGTCGAAAAAAAATAGTTTATGATTAGAAGAATAATTTTAATTGGTAATTATAAGCCCGACAAGCAATTTAGCATGCAAATTTTTGAAGTTCTAATGGCAGAAGGATACACAAAATCCAAGCTTCGCGTTAAAGTGATTCGCCCTAGTGAGATATTCAGAAAATTAAGCTTAAATAAGCAAGGCGTAATGAAATGGTTAGGATATATAGACAAGTTTTTTTTATTCCCTATTCAGCTTTTAGTTACGAGAAGTATAAATTTTATCTTGTTTAGATCAGTAAGTTATCATATTTGTGATCATTCTAATGCTTTTTACCTTTATTTTTTACCTAAAAAGAAAACAATTATCACCTGTCATGATGTTTTAGCAATAAGAGCGGGTCTTGGATTTGGAGATACCTATTGTCATGCCACAACATCTGGCAAAGTATTGCAAAAGATAATTTTAAAAGCCTTATCAGGAGCTAAAAAACTGGCCGCAGTATCTGAATTTACACTAAATCAATTATTAGAGATTGATACAAAAAGTGATAGCAACAAAAATTGGATAATTATTCATAATGCTTTATCTGAAAAGTTTGTGCCTTTACCAGAAGAGCAGATTCAGGTAGTATTGAATAAGTTTCAACAACTAAAAGGCAAGGACATTATTTTGCATGTAGGTTCTGATCTGGAACGTAAGAACCGAAAATTATTAATCTATATGATTTATGAATTGCAACAGAATTGGGATGGATTATTAGTTTTGGCCGGAGAAGCACTAAATGCACAACTGCTTGAGTTAATTCAAAAATTAAATGTTTCCGATAGAATTTTGCAAATACAGAATCCTAGTGATATTGAAATTATAGCACTTTATTCCAGGTGTCAGGCCATGATTTTTCCCTCTTATTCTGAAGGTTTCGGCTGGCCAATAATCGAAGCTCAGGCTTGTGGATCGCCTGTTATTACAAGCAATAAAGCTCCTATGATGGATGAAGTAGGAGGAAATGCTGCATTATATGCTGATCCAAACGATGCAAGCTCTTTTGCAAATCAGTTTTTAAAATTTAATGATATAAAATTTAGAAACGCTACCATTAAACTTGGATATGAAAATGCAAAACGATTTGATTTCAGTAATACAATTCGTCAATATGTTGAATTAATAGAAAATTAATCATGTTGGTACTAAAAATAATAACCGTTTTATTGCCTTGGCCTTTAAAACGATTTGTTCTGATTCATTTTTTTAAATATGAAATTCATTCATCGGCCAGAATTGGTTTTTCATGGATTTATCCTAAAAGGCTGATTATGGATTTGGATTCTAATATTGGAAACTTTAATGTCGCAGTACATTTACATTTACTAATAATTGGAAAACACTCCAGCATTGCAAGAGGTAATTGGATCACTGGATTTCCTACTAACACTAATTCTAAACATTTTTCCCATCAGCCAGACCGCAAATCAAATTTAATAATTGGTGAACATTCGGCTATTACAAAAAAACATCATATAGACTGCACTAACATGATTCATATTGGCAATTTTGTTACAATTGCAGGTTATTCAAGTCAATTGCTTACCCATTCTATTAATATCGAATTAAATATTCAGGACAGTCATCCCATAACTATCGGAGATTATTGTTTTGTTGGAACTGCTTCGACTATTTTAGGCGGCGCGTCTTTACCAGCCAATTCTGTCCTTGGAGCAAATGCCTTATTAAATAAAAAGTTTACAGTTCCTTACAGATTATACGGTGGAAATCCTGCTAAAGAAATCAAAGAACTGTCAAAAAATTGTAAATATTTTAATAGACAAAAAGGTTTTGTCTTTTGAATACTCAGACTATCAACATAACTAAAATAATGATCCAGACATGAAAATAATTCATTATATAGCTAGTATTGATAAAAGTGGCGGTGGAACCACTGAATATATGCGGTTGCTCAGCGCAGCATTAAAAAAAGATACCTCCTTTAGCATTGCTACAGGTATTTCTAAGGACCCTATAAATATTGAAGGTGTTCCAATAAAGTTTTTTAACAGCAATTTATTCCGATGGTTTTCCTTGATGAATGAGTTTCACTCTTTTCTTAAAAGTGAAAAACCTGATATTGTGCATATTAACGGAATATGGACCCCTCAAAATTGGGGTTTTCAAAATGTAGCTCAAAAACAGGGAATAAAAGTAGTAGTATCACCTCATGGTATGCTCGAACCCTGGATCCTGGCTCATAATTCATTCAAAAAAAAGATCGCATTGTTTTTATATCAAAAGAGAGCTCTGAAACAGTCAATATGTCTTCATGCAACTGCTCAGATGGAGGCAGCAAATATTAAAGCTTTAGGTTATAAAAATCCTATTCATATTATTCCAAACGGAGTTTATTTAAGTGATATAAAAGTGATGAAGGAATATTACGGAACAAAAAAAATGATATTTATGTCCCGGATTCATCCTAAAAAAGGTATTGAAATCCTGTTGGAAGCCTGGAGGAATTGTTATACAGAGGATTGGACTCTTGAAATTGCAGGAACAGGTGAGGAAAATTACATGGCAAGTCTAATTCAAAGTGTCGAGGATTTAGAAAATGTGCGTTTTGTTGGAGCACAGTATGGTGAAGAAAAGTGGGACTTCTTGAGATCTGCCGATGTAATGGTACTGCCAACGCATAGCGAGAATTTTGGAATCGTAGTTGCCGAAGCTCTGGCAGTAGGGGTTCCGGTAATAACAACTCAAGGTACACCGTGGGAAGATTTAGAAGTATATAAATGTGGGTGGTGGATTGATTTATCGGTTAGGAATTTAGAAGATGCATTATTTAAAGCCTTCAATGCACCAATCATGTTATTAGAAGTTATGGGAAGACAGGGCCGGGAACTAGTTAAAAATAAATACGACATGGAAGTAATGGGTAAGCAAATGTTGGAATTATATAAGAATATCTAAGCGATGAAAATAACAATAGTTCAGGGCGCTTTTTTTCCTGTGCCCCCATTAATGGGCGGAGCTGTTGAAAAAATGTGGTACGGTTTAGCAAAAGAATTTGCTAATCGGGGACACGAAGTAAACTATATCTCAAAATCATTTGAAGGACTTTCAAATCTTGAAAGTGAAGGTGGAATTGACCATATTAGAGTAAAAGGTTATAAAGCACCCTCTTCTGGTATAGTACTAAAGATTCTGGATTTATTTTACACTTTAAAAGCTGTTCGAAAAATTGCCACTAATACAGATATCATAATTTCGAATACCTTTTGGCTACCTATTATTTTATCATTGAAGCAAAAGAAAAAATGTATGATAGATGTGGCGAGAATGCCAAAAGGACAAATGAAATTTTATACAAAAAATGCACGTTTAAGAGCTAATTCCAGCCCTGTAGCAAAAGCAATAAAGGATGAAATTAAGACCGAATACTTTGATAAGGTGGTTATGATACCTAATACATTACCTTACAGAAACACAACTACTATTGATTTTTCAAAAAAGCAAAAAATAATTTTATATACGGGCCGAATTCATCCTGAAAAAGGTTTAGATATTTTAATAAAATCTTTTGTCACTCTTGACGCAAAAGATTGGCAATTACTTATTGTAGGCCCTTATTCTACAGAAACCGGAGGAGGAGGAGGAGCTTATCTGGATAAACTAAAGCAGTTAGCCCAAAATAGCAACGTGAGATTTCTGGAACCTATTTTCGATATCGATAAATTAAATGTAATATATTCAAAAGCCTCTGTATTTGTCTATCCTTCTATAGCAGAACAAGGGGAGACTTTTGGCGTTTCACCGTTAGAAGCTATGAGTTGGGGATGTGCTACAATAGTTTCAAATTTAGATTGTTTTAAAGATTTTTTAATTCATAATAAAAATGGTTTGTGTTTCGATCATCGCGCAGAAAGAAGAGTCGAAATTTTGAGTCAGTACCTTAAAGACTTAATAAATAATCCAAAACTAATCAATGACCTAGCAACAGCAGGCTTGATGGTAAATGATACACATTCCAATGAAAAATTAGCAGCAGAATTCTTAAATGAATTTGAGTCTATGAAAATCAACCAAAATTAAGAATGAAACAAAAGTATTCTCAAAATTCACCATACGATTCACCATGGTCTGTATCGCAGCGTATTAAAATGATAGTATGGGAATATGTTTGGTTATTATTTTGTACCTGGACTCCAAAACCTGCTAATTCATGGAGGTTGTTCTGGCTCAAATTGTTCGGATGTAAAATTTATGGAAAACCATTTGTACATCAAAGGGCAAGAATCCAAATTCCATGGAACCTAATCTTACACGATCACGCATGCCTGGGTGATCGGGCCAATGCTTATACGTTGGGAGTTATAGAAATATTTGAGCACGCCACAGTAGGCCAGGAAGTATATCTGTGTACTGGCACTCATGCATTTAATGAGCCTGCTATGAATTTGATAACCAGTAAAATAGTAATACAGAGAAATGTTTTTATTGGGGTAAGAGCCATCATAATGCCTGGCATAATAGTAGGAGAAAATGCTATTATAGGAGCAGGAAGTTTAGTGACTAAAAATGTCGAAAAAAATACCATAGTAGGAGGAAATCCTGCCAAACTTATAAAACCTAGAAGCTTTGAATAAAATTCCAATTTCTGTAATCGTTTCTGTAAAAAACGAAGCTTTAAATTTACCATCTTGTTTGGATAAACTAGAGCGTTTTGATCAAATAATTGTAGTAGATTCCTGCAGTACCGATGATACTCCGATTATTGCAAAGACCAAGGGGGCCGAAGTATTGGAGTTTCAATGGAATGGTAAATTTCCAAAAAAACGCAATTGGGCACTACAAAATGCTGACCTTCGCCACGAGTGGATTTTGTTTTTGGATGCTGATGAATTTGTTTCTGATGAATTTGTAACCGAAGTCGGTATCAAAATTCACGATCCCTATTATAATGGTTTCACAATACGTTTTGAAAACTATTTTATGGGAAGGAAACTTAAATATGGGTATGGGTTTCAAAAGTCGGCTCTTTTTAAGAAATCAAAAGGCGCCTATGAAAAAATAGATGAAGATTTGTGGAGCCATTTAGACATGGAGGTCCATGAACATCCAATTATTGAAGGTAAGGTTGGGCTTATTAAATCGAAAGTTGTTCATAAAGATTTTAAAAACTTAGAACATTATATATCCAAACACAATGCTTATTCTACTTGGGAAGCCCACAGATACCTGCAGTTAAAGCAAACGAAAAATAGTCTTCTATCTTTCAATCAAAAAATTAAATACAACCTGATTAATACAGGACTACTTCCTGCGGTCTATTTTTTAGGCGCTTACTTCTTTAAATTGGGTTTTTTAGATGGGAAGGAAGGATTTTATCTGGCACGTTTTAAGTCACATTACTTTTTTCAAGTTCAAACTAAAATTGATTCATTCAAAAAAAACATCGAATTAAAATGAAAAGAATATTGATAACTGGAGGAACTGGATTTGTCGGTTCTCATCTGTGTAAAAGATTGTTGAATGAAGGAAATGAAGTGATTTGTCTGGATAATTACTTTACGGGAACCAAATCCAATATAATTGAGCTGTTGGATAATCCTTATTTTGAAATGGTAAGACATGACATAACAGAGTCTTATTATGCTGAGGTTGACGAGATTTACAATCTGGCTTGTCCTGCATCTCCTGTTCATTACCAATATAATCCGATAAAAACAATTAAAACTTCTGTAATGGGTGCCATCAATGTTTTAGGATTAGCCAAACGTGTTAATGCTAAAGTATTACAAGCCAGTACTAGTGAAGTGTATGGAGATCCATTGGTACATCCTCAAACCGAAAGCTATTGGGGGCATGTAAACCCAATAGGTATTCGTTCCTGTTATGACGAAGGAAAGCGTTGTGCTGAAACTTTATTTATGGATTATCACAATCAGAACAAAGTTGCCATTAAAATCATTAGAATATTTAATACTTACGGGCCTAATATGAACCCGGGTGATGGGAGAGTGGTTTCGAATTTTATTGTACAGGCTCTGCAGGGAAAAGATATTACCATTTTTGGAGATGGTTTGCAAACCCGTTCATTTCAATACGTTGATGATTTAGTTGAAGGCATGATTCGTATGATGGGGTCTGAACCTTCATTTCTGGGTCCGGTAAATTTAGGCAACCCTAACGAATTTACGATGCTCGAACTGGCACAGGCAATTATTGAATTGACAGGTTCCAAATCGAAAATTATTCATCTTGATTTACCGCAAGATGATCCAAAACAAAGGCAGCCAGATATTTCTTTGGCAAATAATAAGCTTAATGGCTGGGAGCCTAAAATACAATTGCGGGAAGGTTTGGTTACTACGATCAGCTATTTTGATAAGTTATTGTTAAAACTATAAGCAACCTCTTTTTTTTTAATAATACAATTTATTTCTACTTTTTTTCCTCAGTTTTTTATTTGGGGATCAGGTTTTTTTACGCTAAAAATTCAGTTAGTATTAATCTTAAAATCTATATAATGAGAATAACTATTATAACCGTATGTTTCAATAGAAAAGCTACTATCGAAAAAGCTATCAAAAGTGTATTGGAACAAAATTATCATGATATTGAATACATTATCATTGATGGTAATTCTACAGATGGTACAAAAGAAATTATTGAATCTTACGGAGACAAAATATGCAAATTTGTCTCAGAGCCTGATAGTGGAATGTATGATGCAATAAATAAAGGACTCAAATTGGCAACAGGAGATGTTATTGGTTTGATGCATTCTGATGATGAATTTTATGATAAAAAGGCCATTGGAAGAATTGCAGCTCGTTTTAATGCTGACCCCAGTATTGATGGCGTTTATGGTGATGGTGTTTATGTTTCGAACGATAAGGAAGAGCGTCTGATTCGCGATCGTATAGGGGGTGTCTTTAGTCTCAAAAAAATTAAAGAAGGTTGGTTGCCTTTGCATCCTACTGTTTACCTAAAGAAAACAATAATAGATAATAATGGTGCTTATAACCTTGATTTTAAAATAGCATCCGATACTGAATTTTTACTTCGCTACTTGTACAAATATAAAATTAAGATGAGTTATATCGATTCTTATATCGTTAGAATGAGAATGGGAGGTATGAGTACCAGTTTTAAATCTGCGTTTGAAGTTTTATATGAAGATTATAAGATTTATAAGTTTCATGGTTTAACAGCAATTCAGACTGTCTTTCTTAAAAAGACTATTGCTTTAAGACAATACATGCTGCATTTATAAAAGATCAAAATTAATCTGTCTACTTTGTTTTTTGATAGTCTAAATCATCAGGGAAAAAGTGGGTTCACAGAAGGATTTGCCAAATAGATAAATTAAATAAAACCAGTAATTATAACCAGAAAATGAAAACTTTTTTCGTTTATGAGAACATTCTGAATAAGGATATTTTCAGCACTGAAAAAGTTTTCATTTTAATTGATTAGAATCTGGAATAGATAAATATTAACATATATACAGTTAAAATGAAGAAAATTTTCCTTTCGATTATTTTATTGCTTTTATTGATGCTGCAGTCTTGTACAACCAAAAAACAAATGTTGTATTTACAAGATTTAGATAGCTATGCGAACTCTAATTTAAATTATACATCGAGTAAAATACAACCGAATGATATTTTAAAAGTTGAAGTTGGTGATCTTAACCCTTTAGTAGCGGCGCCTTTTAATATAAATACGACTTCGACTTCACAAACATCAGTTGAAATGATGAGATTATCAGGCTATTTAGTAACTCCTCAGGGGAATATCACGATGCCAATTTTAAACGAAATTAAAGTGGGTGGTTTAACACCGGCCGATGCAGAGATAAAAATAAAAGGGCGTCTTGTAAATGAAGGTTATTTAGTAAATCCTACAGTGCAGGTTCGCGTTCTCAATAATAAATTTACCATTTTGGGAGAAGTAAATGCTCCAGGTGTAATATCTTTTAGTGAAGAGTCTATTAGCTTACTTGATGCAATAGGGCTGGCAAAAGATTTAACTTATTCAGCCATTCGAAAAGATGTAAAACTTATTAGAGAACAAGACGGAAAGCGTTTGGTTTACCACATCGATTTAACTACGGCTGCCTGGATGTCTAATCCAAATTTCCGAATAAGACAAAACGATGTTATTGTGGTCACACCTAATAAACTAAAAGTAAATAGCGGGGGATTAATCAAGGACCCGATACAACTGCTGGCTATATCTGCCTCTATTTTAACAGTTATTCTTTTGCTGACAGATTAATACTGATATAAAAGAGAATTTTACACTTTAGCATTCAATTTGTTGTGCTTCTTAAATAGTACTACCATTTTTCTACTTAATTAAAATAATTATGGATTTTAAAAAAGAGTTTTTAAAGTATTTACAGTATTGGCCTTGGTTTTTGCTAAGCTTAATTTTATGTGTAGGTGCCGCTTTTATTTTTATCAAAATAGTACCACCAACATACCAAACTTCGGCTTTGATCTTTATAGATAAAAAACAAGAAGACAAAACAAAAATAATTACCATCACTACGAATCAAAAAAATGATGATGATAATGTAGAGGAAGAAATCCGTCTGATTACCTCTAATGAATTTTTGATGGATGTAGTAAAAAATGTGAATTTAAATATTAGCTATTTTGAAAAAGTATATACTATCCAAAATAATAATGTAAATGAAGTTCCCTTCATTTTGAAATTTACGGTTTCTAATGATTCGTTACCACAAGTTTCTTATGACATTAAAGTAAATAAAGAAGGATTTACCATTACAGATCCTGAGACCGAAGAAAAGTATAACGCTAAAGGATACAAAGGAGATCAGATCATTAAAGGCTTACCATTTAAAATTCAGTTATCTCAAAAAGCGAGGAAAAATCCAGCCTATTATTTCGAAAACGAATATAAAGTGAGTCTTGAACCTACAGCTATTGCTTTAAAAAATCTAAAGTCATCGCTTATCGTTTTGTCCGATGAAAAGTCAAAAGGAACAATAGAATTAAATCACACTGGTTCAAGTCCTGTGCTTTCAAGAAAAATATTAAATGAAATTATCGTTTTGCTGGATAAAAATATTGTTATCAACAAGCAAAAATTATTTACAAATACGGTTTCTTACTTAAATCAAAGAATAAAAAGTTTCACTAAAGAAAAAGATTCTATTGAAAGTGTAAAGGAAAAATATTTGCAAAATAATGATATAGCGGTAATGGACAATTATGCTATCGAAAGAACCGCCGAGAGAAGCCAGAAAAAAGAAAGCTCTATGCTTAATGAAAAACAAATTACGCTTACTAGTTATGCTATTAGTGATATTAAGAGAGCTGGTGCTACCCAAACTTTAGGTACAGATTATAATTTAGAATCACCGATAGTTAATCAAATGCTTTTAAATTATAATGCAAAACTCCTTGAGAGTGAAGTAATCCTGGAAAGAGCACAAAAAAACAATCCTGCCTACATTACTTTAATAACCCAATTAACTAGTCAAAAGCAGCAGATAGTGAATACTTTAGAAGGTTATTTAAACTTTTTAAATCAAAATAACAGAGTTAATAAATCGGAAGAAAATATTGCCGAATCAAAAGTTAAAAACATTCCTACGCAAGATAAAGTTTTGGGCAATATCAATAGTGATCTTAGTATGAAAGAAGAAACTTATATAGCATTATTACAAAAGAGGGAAGAGGCTGTTTTAAATGGTGCGATTTTAGAATCAAATTTAAATACTTTAAACGCGCCCGAAACGAATTATACGGCAATATTTCCGCAACCAAAATCATTTTTACTTGGTGCGTTTATGTTTGGTTTCCTTCTTCCTTTTGGATTCATATACCTGCGTTTAGTCTTAGATACCAAAATACATAACGAAGACGATATTCTGAAAATAATGTCTAATATTCCTATTTTAGGGTACATTCCTAAAGTAGATAATGGTGAAAAACTCGATAACACAGCTACTTCACGTTCTATGATAGCAGAAGCAACACGTACTGTGGTTTCAAATATATCTTATTTACTACCCAAAAAAGAGGAAAAGAAAGGACGAGTAATATTGTTTACTTCTTCTATTCAGGGAGAAGGGAAATCCTTTAGCGCATTTCATAATGCTATAACCGTTAGTAACCTCAATAAAAAAGTATTGTTAATAGGTGTTGATCTAAGAAATCCTCAATTGCATGATTATTTTAAAGTGGATAAAAATAAATTAGGGCTCACCAATTTCCTGGCTAATAAAAGTGATGACTGGAAAGGATTCGTACAAAAAGATACTATTTTTTCTAAAAACCTGGATATTTTATTTGCAGGAGAGGCTCCCCCTAATCCTTCACAATTAATAACCAATTCTAATTTTGAATCCTTAATTGAAGAGGCAAAAAAGCTTTATGATTTTATACTACTGGATACTGCTCCGGTACAAATAGTATCTGACACACTCAATTTTAGTTATTTGGCTGATGTTACCGTATTTGTAGTAAAATATGGTTTTACAGATAAAAGTAATTTAGTTCACATAAATAATTTTATTAAGAAAGAGCAGTTGAAAAATGTAGGGATCCTTATCAACGGAGTAAATATGAAAACCGCTTATAGCTACGGCTATGGACTAAACTATGGTTATCAATACAAGGAGGTAAAAGTAAGACGCCCGTGGTATAAGAGAGGCCTTACGATGAAAGAAGCCTAATAATAGTCTGGCGCTACAAATCCATCTCAAACAAAAAACGGTTTATTAATATTAAAAGATAAAAATGGTTCATAAAATACTTCTAATGATATTGCTTTTAATTATCGCTGTCGTTTTTTATTTTTCCTGGTTACCTGATCCCGGCCTTAAAAGTGAAAGCTATTTGCCAAACTGGCTTTTGAAGTGGAGTAATCATTATTATAATTTGCGTACTGCTATTCCTTTTATAGCTGTCGGTTTTTTACTCGAAGCCTATACGAAGTACAAGAATTCAAATGAATTAAATCCTGCTAAAAATTTCAATTTTATACAAAATATTGGTATCGCGACAATAATTGTTTGTATAGCTGAGGGCGGGCAATTTTTAATTCATAAAAGAAGTCCGGATTTAATGGATGTTTTTTACGGAATTATTGGAAGTGTAATAGGAGCAGTAGGTTACAATTTATTTAAAAAAAATCAGAAATGCGAAACAGACATAAATTTGCGTTCATAATTTGCTGTGCTATTGCAGACATGATCGCTATGGTATTTGCTACCATACTATTTTTGAATTATGCAAGTGAAGAAAAGATTGGATGGAATGCCTTATTTTTGAACAAGATGATTCCAATTACAATTTTAAGTTGGTTATTCTCGGTTACTTATTTTCAATTATATAAAGTAAATGTTCTTTTCAGTTTAGAAACCTTTTTCCGTAATAGCTGGCGTGCTTTCTTTACACAAAGAATACTGTGGCACAGTTATATATTTATTTTTCAGGATAATGTATTGTACTTCTTTAGTAGCAGGGCAAATTTATTTCAAATAAGTTTTTTGCTGTTCTATTTTTTGCTATCCAGAATTTTATTTACTGTAGTTATAGGACAAATTAAAGGATGGGTTTTCAAACGTTATACAGTTGCGATATGGGGGTTTAACAAAACAAGTATCGAATTGGCATCTCATTTAGAGAGCAACTCTTTTTTTATTGATTTCGTAGGTATTCTCAACGAAAATTCTTCTGTTGAATACATAAATAATGAAGATTTCAGTGAAGCGCTTTCCGAAGCTATTGATAATGCATCGAGAGATAATATTAATGAATTATTCATAGTATCTAAGCCTGATTTTATCTCAGATTTGAATTATTTCTTTGAGCTGGGAGATAAACATTGTATGCGTTTGAAATTTGTTCCTGATTTTTCATCCATTTCAAAAAAACATTTTAATTCCAGCCATTTAAATAATTTTCATGTTATCAAACCACGTTTTGAACCATTACAAAATGCCTACAATCGGTTAGTTAAGAGAATATTTGATCTTGTTTTCAGCATGTTGGTCATTATTTTCATTTTGTCATGGCTTTATCCTTTGTTAGCCATTCTTATTAAGAGACAAAGTAAAGGACCTGTTTTATTCAAACAAATGCGAACGGGTAAAAAAAACGAACATTTTTGGTGTTATAAATTCCGAAGTATGTATGTAAATATGGGTGATGAAAGTGAACAGGCAAAAAGAGAAGATTCCCGAATTACACCAATTGGGAAATTCCTTCGACGTACTAGTCTGGATGAGATGCCTCAATTTTTTAATGTCCTGATGGGAAAAATGAGTATAGTAGGACCACGGCCTCATATGATCAAACATACCTCAGACTACAATGGTCATATTAATAATTTTATGGTTCGTCATTTTGTCAAACCGGGAATTACCGGTCTGGCTCAGGTATCGGGACTTAGAGGCGAAACCAAAAAAGTATCCGATATGAAGCGCCGCGTTACGACAGACATCGAATATGTGCAGCGCTGGAGCTTAATCACTGATATTAAAATTTGCTTATTAACAGTTATTGTAACCTTGAAAGGAGATAAAAATGCTTTTTAACTAAAAAATAGAAATTATGGATATTACTAATTACTTTGTTGGTTTACTTACAGGAGTTTCTGTGACGACCTTTTTTATTGGGAAAGAATGGTATAAATATTATACGAAATACACGATTCAACAAAAACAATTGGATCGGGTTTTGAAATTGAATGATAAAATTAAAAAAATTAAGAATTTGAGTTCAACAGGAACTTCGAATCTTAATGTTGGTTAGAATCATTTTCTTCGTTTATTTTTTCCAGGAATGTTTTGCAAAAATCAACCTTATCGGTTATGATTTTTTGTGAAGTGAAATAATATTGTCTTTTATTATTTTTTGCCAAAATTGATACTTGTTTGCACTCAAAAGTTTCGCAGAGTTTATAATTGAATTTAATAATAATTCTTTCCTTGTTTTAAGCATGTCTTTAAAGTGTTCTGAATATAAAATAAGCTCTTTTTTATATTCCGGGATAATTCCCTGTCACTGTATAATTAGAGTATAAATTATTATAAGAAAGATAAATGTTAATTCTTAAAGATGATTAAAAAAAGAGTTTTAGTTCGGGATAATAAAGGAATTTTTTTAAAAATGTTTAAAAGAAAGTTTAAAGATGAATTTGAATTTTCTGAAGATTCTTTTTTACTGAAAAATAAGAACAAACGGGATAAATTTGATTATTCGGTATTTGTAGTATATGATTATTCAGAGCTGGTAGAATTTTTCGAATTAGATAATATAAGAACAAATTTTACGGTTTGCTTATTTAGTAAACATCTTTACAATAGTTTATCATTGATAGAAGAAATTAAAGACTTAGTTTTAATAGATGCTTCAAAAAATAAGGCAGAACTTTTTGAAGATTTGAAATTGTATTTTAAAAAACCATCAGGTTTAATCCCCAAAATAGCGCGTAGAAAAAAAATCGTAGACTCAAAGATATCTAAAATACAGCTAGATATACTTCAAAAAGCATTATTTTATTTAACGTAATTAAGTGGAAATAATGATTTTTTAAAAATAAGAATGCTTTTGAAATGCTTCGTATTTGAGCTAAAAAAAGGAAATTAAAACTAGAATTTGTAGCCTCAGAGACTTTTGAATAGAGGAAAAAATAATAAATTTTCATGCCCCAAACCGAGCAGTAATAAAGCACAATTTTGGACTCGACCCAAATTTGAGTTTCATAAAAAAATCCATTAGAAATAATGGATTTTTTTATGGCTTATCTGAGCATTTCAAATAGATATTATTTCATTCTTGATAGATTTTTTTTTAAGAATTTATTTCGCGTGTTTTCGAATAATGGTTGTTCTATTCTGAATTCTCTAACTCAAACCGTGCAAAAATATTTTAAAAAACCGCCTTAGCTTTGTGTGGCAGTTTTGAAGGTAGCTCCATTGGCTCCATTGATATATTCTGGAAATCTCAGGAACCATTTAGATTAGTTTTTGTGTAAGAAATAAGTTTTAATAGCTTGTTACAAGGAGTAGGCTTGTAATGTTTTTTTTGCCCATTTTCCCCAGTCTTTCAAAGCATCCAAAAGTATTTTGTTTAGTCCTTTATTGTCAGTAGGTTTGCCTTTAATTGGTGGGGCTAAATCTTTGTCAGAGACTGGAATTTCTGTAACTTTTGTAGCAAACCATGTCATATTTTCGTGTGGCAGAGCCAATCCTAAAATTGTTCCGGGTAAGCCTGTAAAAGATTCAGGGCCGCCTGAGAATGGAATTTGAATTGTATAATAGGCAACAACATAAACAGAATCGATAATTATAGCATTCGCTCTGCGGCATTCATAACCCGCAATTTCTCTGGTTTCATCGGTGATTTTCCAATCAATTTTGCGTAAACTGTCTTTAACTAGGTATAAATCATCGTAAACGTTTTTTTGGGTAATGCTGGTTTGGGTATCTAGATCTGTAGCGATAACATTTTTTAAATTAGCCATTGCATCGTCAGCAATCCAACTGTTGCTTGCTGATTGATTTGTTTCATCCCATTTGTATAAACTCTTGTTTTTCGAAAAACTGAGAATGCTTTTTGTAGTTTTAAATTGTGGATTGGTTTTTTTATAACTTTCAAAAGCAGCTTGATAATAGCTATCAGTTTCTCCTTTTATTTTTTTTGTAATCAAAGCATACATATTCGATTTTTTCTCAAATTCGATTACGCCATTTTGTACAAAGTGGTCATTTTGTGCAAAATTATTGCAGCTTGTCAATACAATTATTAGAATTAAGATGCGATTTATTATTGTTTTCATGGTTTTAGTTTTGTTTAATTTCTCCTCCGCCCATTTTGCTGAAATCCCAGCTTACAGAGAACATAAAGTATCTTTGGATAGTGGTATAAGTACTTTGGTTGATATTTCCATTGAATGCAGAACGATTAAATCCTACATTTTGGTTCAAAAGATCTCTTCCCGTTATAGAAACTCTTAAATTATCGGTTTTTAAGAATTTTTTGGTGATAGATGCATTCCAAATAAAACGTTCAAAAGTTTCCTGAATCACTTGCGTTTTTCCATTATATTGATAATTACCATCTGTGCTAATTTCTAGTTTGAAAGGCAATTCTACACTGGTCCAGAAATTTCCATTAAAACCCCAACCATTACTATCACTATTTTCGTTGATACTTGCATTAGCAACGTTGTAAACAGGTCCGAAGCTGGTATTAAAATTGTATTTTTTTTCTTTATACTTTGATAAGTTTAAATTAAAGGAATAACTTGAATTTTTAGTTTGATTCAGTTTTGTATTGATGTAATTATAGTTTACATTTTTGTTGGCGCTTAAACCAATTCCTGCTGTCATGTCTATGGCTTTGATTGTTTTGCCAAAATTACTATTCAAATAATAACTTGTTGTAGCTTTGTCTTTTAGGTTTACAAATTTTGATATACTTTCTCCTCTGTCATTTGTAACCACATTACTTATTATTGGATTTAGCGTAAAATTATACGATCCATTAACCGAAAAATATTGATTGCTAAGTACTTTATACGAATAATAATTTCCTCTAAAATTATTTCTAAAAGAAGGATCTAAATTTGGATTACCCACAATTGTATTCAATTGATTTTGATTGTTTCGGATAGGCTGTATTTGTTCTAATGTTGGCTGATCGGTGTTTCCGTTATACGACAAACGCAATGATTCTCTTTGTTTGAAATTATATTGATAGTTTATCTGAGGCATGTAGTTGACAAATTTTTGCTTAAAAGAACTATCTGTATAAACATCATATTGTTTAAAGTTTACACCACTAAATTTAGAGCCAAAAGAAAAAACAGTTTTATTTTTTTTGTAATTAAAAATAGCTCCAAGTTGGTTTATCGTTTGGTCTAATTCATAATTATTACTAAAGATGGAATCCAAAACATTATAATCGCCATTTGGAGATTGATTAAAAGATTTACGATCAGCTTTTCCGTTACTAATGTTGAAGCCATAATTAAGAATTACAGATAGACTTTTGGATAACGGTTCGGTATAGATTAAATTTGATTTAAAAGCTGTATTGCTAATATTATTGACTTTATTTTGATCGACTACTTTGGTGCTATCGGGACTAATTACGGATGCTGTAAAAAATTCAGCTCTGGAATTTAAGTAACCATCACTTTTACTATCTGTACTTGATTGGCTTAAATTAAGAGATAATGTTCGGCCCGTTTTTTTTAGTCTTTTGGTTAATAAAGTATTTATATTAAAAGCTTTATCATCAACATCGTTTGTAGTGGTCTGTTTCAAATTATTCAATTGGTTACCTTGTTCGTCAGTACCTTTTCGCATTTCTGCTTCACTTGAATTACTATTTTTAAATAACCCATCTACATTTAATTTTAAAGTTAAAGTAGTATCAATTTTAATTTCATAAGCCAGATCAAGTTTATTTTTAGTCATGTTTTTTTCAAAACTCTTGTCTGAAGTATTATAAATGCTGCTAGAACTTAAATTTTGCTGGTTAATATCATTGCGACTTCCTGAAAGTTTGATATCGCCAATTTTATAATTTGCATTGATAGATTCTTTATCGTTGTTCCATTTATTGTCAAAATGTATTCCGCCAGTTTGAGCTACCGGAATTCCTTCACCATTAAATTGTCCATCCCAACTTTCAAATTCATCATTTCCATTGTTTGAAAAGTTAATACCGCCGTCATCAGTTACTTGATAACTGCTTTGGCCATATTTATCTTTATCTCCCCATCCTAATCCTACTTGTCCGGTGTTGCCTAAAATGCCATAAGCTGCTAATTTTTTCTTATCCCAAAACTTATTAAACATGGCTTGACCTTTGTAAAAATTATCAGTTCCTCCTCCGAGTTCTACTTTACCGAAATGGCCATTTTTTTTGTCTTCTTTAAGTTTAACATTTAGCGTTTTGGTTTTCTGACCATCATCAATTCCTGTAAAAGCGGCCTGATCACTTTTTTTGTCGTACAATTGTACTTTATCAACCATGTCCGCACGTAGATTTTTTGTAACTAAAGTGGGATCATCACCAAAAAATTCTTCACCATCAACCAAAACTTTGGTTACAGTTTCGCCCTGAGCGGTAATTTTTCCATCCTTATCAATTTGTATTCCTGGGAATTGTTTTATCAGATCTTCCACTTTTGCATTAGGCTCTATTTTAAATGCTTTTGGATCAAATTCTAACGTATCCCCTTTGATTTTCATGGCGGCTCTATTGCCTTTTATAATTATTTCTGACAGCAGTCTACCCTTATCAGCCAAATTAATTTTACCATAATCTTTGATTAACTTTGTGGAATCAACAGAAAATTGATCTACAAAATCAGCATATTTGGGATAAGAAACCAGCAAAATAAATTTACCGGCTTTAATATTATTCAACTCAAAATAACCATTTTCTTTGGCTCGGGTAAATTTTACTAAAATGGAATCTTGTGCTCTTAACAAAGAGACTGATGCTTTCGTTAAAGAAGAATTGTTTATGGTATCTGTTACATATCCTTTAACTGTGCCTGATATTTGTGCCTGTAAAGTATTTGATAAAAAAAGAACGCAACATAATGCTAGAATTGTTTGTCTCATTAATTGGTTTTGGTTTTTTGAAAAAGAGGCATTATAGTTCTATTCTATTTTTTGAAAAATAGAAATAAAATGCACTTGTGTGTGATTTGTTTTTGTGTAAGCAAGATTGTAGATCCTAAAATAGAAATTGAAATAGTACCTTTTGATACAGGTTTACTGAAGTGTAGTGACTTGGTATTATGAAATTCATAATTTTTTTGCGAGGTTTTGGTTGTTAGCGGTGTTAGTTTTAATGGTTTTAATTAGGAATTGTTACTATAATAGTTAAATGTGAATATCGCTCAAAAGTAAATAAAAATACTACAATATTAAAAAAGACTTTACTTTTATTGTCATGATTAATTATTTACATTAACAATCATGTTTTTAGCCAATATCTTTCAATGTTAAGCTGATCTTAAAATCTTCTTCAAAATTATGAAGCAGCTAATTCTAAAATGATTTGGTTTTGCATATGATGTTAGAAAGGATTCCAAAAATCAAAAAACGTCAAGGTTCGCTCAGATAAAATTAAAATTCAATTTGTATTCTGCTTGAATTTCATTTTAGTTTGGTGTATTGCGCAAGCGTACTTTCTGGCAATGAACAAGGGAAATTCTATAACTCAAAGCACGTAGAAATATTTCTAAAAAAACGCCTTAAGTTTTGTGGCAAATTTGCAATCAAATTATTTTAAGGCGTTCTATTCATTTTAATACTGTGTGACTTCTTATAAATAAGGCAGTTTTTTTAGAACAATATAATTTAAGCTATTAATTATTTTGGGATAAGAGCTAAGAGTAATGAGGTTGCAGACTTTTAAATATCTGCCCAGAATAATTATAATTTACATTCATAAATCTTTCAAATACTTTCGATAAATTTAGTATATCTCTTACTTATTGATAATGATTTACATCACTTTTGAGATTGATAGGGATCATTTGTTTTTCAATCTGCTTTTTTGAATTTTACCTAACTATAAAAAAGGATAATGCTTTGTTTATTATCATTCAAAGCTATAATTTTTAAATTTTTTTGTCATGAAAAAAAGTAATGATGTTTTACGTAAAGAAGTAATAGAAGCGATCAAATGGGAGCCTATTTTAAATTCTAACGAAATAGATGTTAGCGTTGATGATGGTATTGTTACGCTAGGAGGTACGGTAGATAATTATACGCAGAAAAAAGAGGCGGAGCAAACTGTTAAAAATATTGCTGGTGTAAAAGCAGTTGTAGACGATGTAAAAGTTGATTTATATTTTTCAGCAATTAAAAGTGATACTGATATAGCTGCTGCGGTTATTAAAGTATTGCGCGAAAACTGGGCTGTTCCAGACCATTTGCTCAAAGTAACGGTAGAGAATGGGTGGGTAACACTTGAGGGGATTTTGCACTGGAATTTTCAAAGAAAAGCAGCAGACAATGCTATTCGTTATTTAGAAGGTGTTAGGGGAGTAATTGATAAAATAAAAATTGAGGCTGAAATAAAAAACGAACTAGAAAAGGAGTTCGTTGAAAAAGCGCTTCGCCGCAGCTGGCTTCTTGATATTGATAATATCAGGGTCAGAGTTGATAATAAGACGATTATCCTTAGTGGCATTGTCAGCTCCTTATTTCAGAAAGAGGAAGCAGAAAGAATTGCATGGAATACACCTGGTGTTTGCTTTGTAGATAATGAGCTTTTAGTCGAAGTTGATTGATTTTTAACCATAAATTTAAAAAATATGAGAAGTAATGATATTTTACAAAAGGAAATTCAGGAAGCACTTAAATTTGAGCCTTTGCTGCATGCAGCCGAAATTGGTGTTATTGTAAAAGAAGGTGTAGTGACCCTTACGGGAAATGTTGACTTGCTTGTTAAAAAGACAGAAGCCCTTCATGCTGCAAAGAGAATTAAAGGTGTAGCGGCAATTGTCGACGAAATTCAGGTTGTACTTGGAAAAAAATCCTATACCTCTGATCAGGAAATTGCAACTCAAATTGTCACAAAATTGAAAGAGAATCAGATCGTTCCACAAAATACCGTTGGTATAATTGTAGAAAAAGGCTGTGTCACAGCAGAGGGTATTTTACCATGGAATTTTCAAAGAGAGCACGCTTTAGAGTTAATTAAAAACCAGAAAGGGGTAAGGGAAGTTACCAATAACATTAAACTTAAAAGAGAAGTATACGATCAGGTGGAGAAAGAATTACTGGAAAAGGCATTACAAAGACATTGGGCGTTTGATACAGATGAGATCGATGTTGCGGTTGCCGGTGCAACTGTGCAGTTATCTGGAACGGTTGGTTCAATTTTTCAAAAAGAAGAAGCGGAAAGGATTGCGTATAAAACGCCGGGAGTAATCAAAGTTATCAATCATTTAAAAGTGAACCTTGAACAGCCTTATTTGTGTTAAATAATAAATCGATTGAAATTATGACAGAGCAAAAAACTCAAAGTGATAAGTCAGAAATTAAGTTTTTAGAAGGGCCACAGTCGAGATTTGCTGAACTGAAATTTATAATTATTATTTTATGGGAACTGATAAAATGCTTTCGTAAACTCTATTATATTGGTCCCTGCATTACTTTTTTTGGCTCTTCCCGTTTTAAGGAAGATCACCTTTATTATGAATTTACCAAAAGGGCTGCAGGTGAATTTGCCAAACTTGGTTTTACAATAATGACAGGTGGAGGACCAGGTCTTATGGAAGCGGCTAATCGCGGCGCAAAAGAAGTGGGTGGAAAGTCTGTTGGATGTAATATTAAGCTTCCTAGTGGTCAAACGCCTAACTCTTACCTTGATAAATGGGTAGAGGCAAAACATTTTTTTGTTCGTAAAATACTTTTGGTAAAATATTCTTTTGCCTTTGTAGTTGTGCCTGGAGGTTTTGGAACATTAGATGAATATTTTGAAGCGCTTACACTTATACAGACGGGCAAGATTAAAAACTTTCCAATAATAATTTTCAATACACAATACCATAAAGCGGTCATTGAGCATATTGGCCTAATGAAAAGAGAAGGAACCATTAATGATGCTGATTCGAAATTATTCATGATTACAGATGATATTGAACAGGCAAGGCTTTTTATAATTGAGCATAGCATTAAAAATTATGGATTAAAACCAAAATTTCAGCATACGCCCATTCGTTGGATTTAAGTTTTTTGGCTTTTCATTTTACATATCGTAATTTAAAATGTAGTCTTTTGAAATCATTTTTTACAACAGCTTTTTGAAGCCGAATGGCTCTATTTTTGTTTATGACTATTATGAATTATATTATTGCTAAGCATATCCTGTATAATTAGTTTTCCATATGTATGTGCAAGACTAGTAGCGTTTAAGGGATTAAAGGATTGTGTCTGTACGGAATATTCTAATTTTTGATCTGGCATTGTAAACAGATTACTTTCCCAAAAATAATAGGTATCATTGACATAATATCCTTCCTGGTAGATTTTGGTGTAAATGGCGTTATAATAAATAGAGAAGTCATTATCATTATAGGGGTCTGCCAAATCATACATACTTTTTAGAGCATAGTACTTTTCTTTTTGTTTATTAAGCAATACAATCGTTAAAACGGCAGCTATATCATCTTGCTCTAATTGTTTTAGAATCTCTTTTTCATCCTTTGCTTTAAACGCTTCAAAGCCATAAAGTTCAATAGATGGAATGGCATCATAACCAAGATTGCAGAGATCGTCAGCAAGGTGATTTTCCATTTGCCACTGAAGCGATTTGTCTGATTCTTTTATCAATCCAACTACGACGATACGACCAGTTTTTACATTTAGCTTCTCAGAGGCCTGCCATGAACTAATTATACTTGAGCTAGAGCATTGAACTAAAAAAACAGACAATACTATAATGAACCATATACTTCTTTTCATTGTAATTGTTTTTTGATTACCCGTTCTATAACAGTATGAGATTATGATTTCAACCTTGATTGAATATAAAGAGGATTTTTAAAAGTAATATTCAAAGATTATGAACCATTAAAGATACTACTGCTATTACGAAAAAGCAGGATTGTTTAAGATATAAAGTATTGGCAGGTTAAATCGTATATCTGATTTTCCTGCCAATTATTATTTTTTAAATACAAGCATTGGAGTTCTGGTATTAAAACCTTTTTCAGAAGTTTTAAGTGGTTGAAATAATTGCTCCAACCAGTTTCGGTTTTCTTTAGCAAACATGGTTATGATAGATGGTTTGATTGTCATAATATCAATTTGTAAGTGCCGTAATAGAGATACTTCCGGATTTAACTTTTTGAAATGAAAAGATACTTTGTCAGACTTAAATTTATGCTCTATTTTATTGAGTTTTTTGTTGATTTCTTCTTCCTCTGTAAAATAATCATAATGGTAAACAGCGATCGAAGCATCAAACGTGGATCCAAATTTTTTAATCAACGGAAGTTCAGCTTCTATTTTTTCTAAATCTGACGGGTATAAAATAGTACTTAATTTTTTTATTCTGTAATGTCTTGGAACAACCAGAAGTGGGATCGGAGAGTCATGTAATATTCTGGTCGTATGACTTCCCAATAGCTTATTTACAAGACCACCGCCTCTTGTACTCATACAGATATAATCAGCTTTAATTCTTTTGGCACAATTTAAAATGGCTTCGCTTACATCAAGTTTATTTTCCGCAATATAGGTTGTTTTACCTGGCTGTTTGTTGGTTTGTCTGTAGAGCGTATGTACAAATTTTATAAGAGCTTGTTCCTGTTTTTTGTTATCTGGCTCCGGAAGACCTACAAAAGTAACAGCTGAAAAGGGATCAATAATAAATGACGTATTTACATATAGAAATGTAAGTTCATAACCTATTTGAGAGGCCAGCTGAATAGCAAAACGTACAGCTACTTTGGAGCTATGAGATAAGTCGGTTGTAACAAGTATTTTTTTCATGCTTTCTAGATTTTTAGATCGGGAACGAAGCCCTAATTATTTTAATTAATGAGGAATTCAGTTTAGTATTATTTTGAAGCAAACTTCATTTCATTAACATAAAGATTCATTTTTTTCCAGTGTTTGTGATCGATTGTTGTGGTATCAATATCAGTAGTCCAGTCAAATCCGGGAAATAATTTTAACCTGTTTACAATACGTTTTTTATATCCGAATGAAAAGCGATCCCCTCGCATTTGAAACTCTATAGTTTTATTATCATTGGTCAAGTTCTTGTAGATAATTGTTTGTGTTTTCCAGTCACCACCCCAAGTAAGGAAGGATTTAATAAAACAGATAACTCCAACAATAATGAATGCCAGTAACTGTGATCTTGATCTTTTTAATTTTCCAACTAACTGGCCTATAATAAATACAAAAGTCAAAGATGCAATAAAAAGGATGATAAAATGAAGTACTGAATTATTGATATAAAAAGGAGTGTAGCGATTTACTAGCGTAAGTGTCGCAGTTATGAGAAACAGGACATACAGTATTGTAGTTTTCATATTCTTTACAGGATAAAAAAATTAAAATTTATCTAAGTTATTTACTTCAGATTCGTCCTCATAGAAATTTGAAGTTGAATTTAAATCTTTTTCATATTGTTTTCGGTCTTTGTTGTTTTGTATAAAGATGTAAATCATCACGATTAAAATTACGATGCTAAGAAATGCTAATATGATCCAGCTTGGTTCCATGATATTGATATTTAAGAGTTAGTTTTTTTTGGTTTTATGTTATAATCAGAATTACAGCAGTGATGGCTGTAATTGCCATTAAGGTTATTATTGTTTTCATGATTTTTAATCTTAAAAATAATTTTCAGGGAAAACTGTCAAAATGAAACCTCTTATGCGTTTTAAAAAACTGGAATAGAGGGGAGAATTTCATCTCCCTTTTAAAGTTATTCTGATATGGCATACTTATGTTCCACAACAAGCTGATTATTGACGGACCAGATTCCCGGGGTCTTCCAAACTATTTTTTCTGCAAGATCTTTTTGAAAAAGGGAAGAAACAGCTCCTGTTAATGTCACCGTTGTACCATTGACTTTAACGAATATGTTTTCAGAGTGGAGTGTCCAGTTGCTTTCTAAGGCTCTTACAATATTTTTTTTCTCAATTTCATCCTGTATTTCAGATTTTATTTTGATACGGTTGGTTACGCCTTTCACACCTGTAAGATGGCCGACGGATTTATTAGCGGCTTCTTTTTGATAATTCCAGATTACCTGACCCTCCAGGGTGACCCAGCCTTTTTCAACTTTAATCTGAATCTTTTCCTGAGGTACATTCCAGTTATCTGTTAGAGCCTTTAAGGCATCGTTGGCTATATCTTCATCAGACTTGGTATTGCTGGAATATTTGATTTCAATTTCTTCAACAACTGCTTTGACGCCATCAACATTTTTGGCGGCATTTTCAGCTTCAATTTTTTTATAATAGGCGTCTACAGTTCCCATTAGGGTTACTACACCATCTTTTGCAGTTACACCAATTTCTGCTGCATGCAATTGTGGCTCCCATTTAATGGCGTCTTGAACATCTCTTTGCAATTCTTCATTTGTTTTCATATTATTTTCATTTAGATAGTTGCTTAATTTGAATTTATAGCGTTTTATTTGTTAGAGGTGAAAAGCTTCGTTCTCTAATATAGCTCGGTTCTCTTTTTCCTCTATTGAATTTTCTTTAGGAACATGAGTATTAAGTGTGGTTCTCATAATTTCAATGTTGGCATTTGTTTCCTGAGCAAGCAGCACATATTTACGGGCTTTTACTTCGGTTTTATATTTTATGGTTTTGTCTTTTGAAAATCCCATACCTATTAAGGGCAACGTAGCTCCTAGAAGTACGGCGACACAGGCATATATGATTGGTATTCTGAAGTAAGGAAGATTGGCAGTGAGGTTGAAAATAAAAAGTAATCCAAACAATAACCCGCATAACCCTATAGCGAATAACCCGGTAGTACTCCATTTTTCCATTTTATCATAAATGTTAAAGTATTCAAGAACATTTTGTTCGGTATAGCAATCTTTACCAATTATTGAAAGTTTTGTAATGTCGTATCCACTTTTTTTTAATTTTTTGATTGCATCTTCAGCATGCTGCAGTGATTTATAATTTGCTACGAATAATTGTTGATTTTCCATGGCTATCTTTTTTTGGGTTAGTATAAGATTCTATTAGGTTTTTAGAAATTAGAAGCTACTGGAACTCTTAAATCTAAAATTAACCATTAACTCCTGTTGATTTGCTGTGTAAAATTGCATTAAAAAACAAAAAATTAAAATGATCTAAATCATTTGTATTGATGACTTTTAGCACTTTTATTTTTAGTTTTTAATTTACTACCAGATAAAAAGATATGTTGGATATCATTTATTACTAGTGAAGAACTAACTAATTTAGTTATTATGAAAACTTCACACGAATATCAGGTAGATTTGGAATGTCAGGTAAATGGAACTGGAAGAGTAAGTGCCGTCATCTTTAATAATGATATAGAAATATCGTCTTATTCGTGTTTAAAAAATCTCGATGAAAATACCTGGTCAGCAGAACATTTATTTCTCGCCGCCGTAGAAAGTTCGTATATGACCGCCTTTTTTAATACAGCCAAACACAAAGGAATCAAGTTTAAAAAGTTCAAAAGTACCGCCCGGGCAGCTATACTAGTATCAGATGAATTTTCAGAGATAACTGATATCATTCTAAAACCTGTAGTAAGTATTGAAGAAAGTAATCAGATTAATAAAACATTGAAAATTTTTTCGCTCTGTACGCAACATTGTTTGGTTTTAAAGGCCTTAAAAGTAAGACTACACATCTTTCCATCGGTTAATCTGGAATGAAAATGAAAAGCTCTTTCAATACTTCCAAGCGGCTGTTAAAACAAAAACTTATTTCGTATCTTTAAGATATTATACTGTGATCCAATTTATGTAGCTAACCTATGAATAATAAGGAACAAGAATTACAGGGACTAAATATTGAAGAAGTACTTGACTTTAGAGCAAAATATGGAATCAATAAGTATAATTACAAAAAAGAGAACAGGCTTGTAGCTTTTCTAAAAAGCATCTTTGCAGAACCCATGATTCTTTTATTACTCGTTGCTGCCGGAATTTATTTTATCAATAAACAATATAGCGACGCAGTATTTCTTACTCTTTCAATTTTATTAATAGCGGCAATATCACTTTATCAGGAAAAGAGAAGCCAAAATGCTTTGGCAAAATTACAGGAATTTACAGAGCCGCTGTGCAAAGTTATTCGGCAGGGGAAACAGCAAAATATTAAAACACAAGATATTGTCGTTAGTGACATGGTAATTGTAGAGGAAGGGGGATTGGTCCCTGCTGACGGAGTTATCATGAGTTCAAATGATTTTTCAGTAAACGAATCGATACTTACCGGTGAGTCGATGAGTGTTTTTAAAGATAAAGAAAAAGAAGATAATAAAGTGTTTTCGGGAACTACCATTGTAAGCGGATTAGCTATAATTAAAGTAACAGAAGTTGGCAATGAAACAAGGCTGGGTAAAATAGGGAGCAGTCTCGAAGCTATTACCGAAGAAAAGACACCATTAGAGCTTCAGATTGGGAATTTTATAAAAAAGATGGTTTTTGTTGGGGTTCTGGTTTTTATTCTGGTATGGGCTATCAATTATTCCAGAATGGGTAATATTCTGGGAAGCCTTTTGGTAGCGCTTACTTTGGCAATGAGTATATTACCAGAGGAGATTCCTGTTGCTTTTACAACATTTATGGCACTGGGAGCACGCCGGTTAATGAAGATGGGTATTGTAGTCAAACAAATGAAAACAGTTGAAACTTTGGGCAGTGCCACCATTATCTGTACAGATAAAACAGGAACCATAACTCAGAATAAAATGGAGTTAGCAGGTCTTTATTTACCGTCAGGGTTAGATACAGACGTAAATACTTTTAGAGAATTAAAAGAAACCGAGGATCTTATAACAACTGCGATGTGGGCAAGTGAGCCCATACCTTTTGATCCGATGGAAATTGCTCTTCACACTACTTATAAAAAGTTTACAGCTAAAGATTTGACTGCCAACTTTAAAATGATTCATGAATATCCATTATCAGGCAAGCCGCCAATGATGACTCATATTTTTGAAGATGATGGAGGAAATCGAATTATTGCTGCAAAAGGGGCACCTGAAGCAATTTTTGAAGTTTGCCATCTTACAACTAAGGAAAGAGAAGTTGTACAATTGGCTATGGATAAATTAACCGGAAAAGGCTACAGGGTTCTTGGTGTTGCCAAAGGTGTTTTGGAAGGAAATAGTTATCCTGAAAAACAGCAGGAAATTCCCTTTGCGTTTAAAGGCCTTGTTGCTTTCTATGATCCACCAAAGGATAATATTTCGCAGGTACTGCAGTCTTTTTACGAAGCCGGAATAGGAGTAAAGATTATTACCGGAGATAATGCCCGTACAACAAACGCAATTGCTCAGCAGATCGGCTTTAGGGGATTTGAAAAATCCATTACAGGTGATGAACTTATGAAACTAAACAATGCAGAATTACAAAGTAAAGTAATGGATATCAATTTGTTTAGCCGAATGTTTCCAGAAGCCAAACTAAGAATTGTCAACGCTTTGAAAGCAAATGGACAAATTGTTGCTATGACTGGAGATGGTGTTAATGATGGACCTTCTCTTAAAGCAGCGCATATCGGTATTGCCATGGGGAAAAAGGGAACAGCTATAGCAAAAGATGCTGCCTCATTGATTTTGGTAGAAGATGATCTTTCTAAAATGGTAGAGGCCGTAGCAATGGGAAGAAGAATTTATACGAATCTGAAAAAGGCAATTCAATACATTATATCAATACATATACCCATAATTCTGATCGTTTTTATTCCACTTGCTTTAGGATGGATTTATCCCAATATATTCAGTCCGCTGCATGTAATTCTGCTAGAACTAATTATGGGACCAACCTGTTCAATACTCTATGAGAATGAACCTGCTGAAGCCGATACCATGCAAAGGGGGCCAAGAGCATTAACATCTACTTTTTTCAAGACAAAAGAATTAATAACAAGTATTTTGCAGGGATTTGTTATTACCATAGGGGTATTAGGTATATATCGGTGGTCAGTATACAATCAATGGAATGAAGACAGCACGCGAAGTATGGTTTTTTTAACTTTGATTACGGCCAATGTTGTACTCACATTGGTAAACAGATCTTTTTATTATTCATTATGGGTAACACTTCAATATAAAAATTTCATGGTTTCGCTTTTAATAGGCATTACAGTGCTTTTGGCTATACTACTATTTGCAGTACCCTTTTTGCGTTCTTTATTTAATTTTGAAATGCCTACATTTTTTCAGCTCATTGTATGTGTATTGGCAGGATCAGTATCCGTATTATGGTTTGAGGTTCCAAAATATCTTAGAAGGAAATGAAAAATCTACTAGATTTCTATTTCGCTTCCTATGAGCGGAACACTGCAGTTAAAACCATATCGCTCCTGAATTTTAATTCGAAGTTCATCTGCCGGAAGATTTTCTCCATGTACTAAGTAAATACATTTGGGAACATTTTTAAGTGCTGAAAGCCAGTTTACAAGATCTTGTTGATCTCCATGAGCAGAGAGTCCTTCAATCTGAACTATTTTAGCCGCTACGTTATAGTAGTTTCCGTATATTTTAATTTCATTGGCACCTTCAAGAAGTCTTCTTCCTCGAGTGCCTTCAGCCTGATAACCTACCATTACAACAGTAGTTTTCTCCAGGCCTATATAATGTTCAAAATACGATAATACGCGACCTCCTGTGGCCATTCCGCTTGCGGCAATGATTACTTTGGGCTGAGGATCTTCAATGATTCGCATAGTCTGTTCGTATTCAGAAACTATTTTAAACATTTTGCACATTTCGTGACAGTCATTGGCAGCGAGTTTGTGCCATTGCATATTCTGTAAAAAAATATCCAGGACACTGGCACCCATCGGTGTATCCAGAATATAAGGAATATTTGGAATTCTGCCCTCCGTTTTAAGCTGCCATAGCAAATACATTATGGATTGTGCTCTTTCAACGGCAAATCCTGGAATAATTACAGTTCCTTTTTGTTCTATAGTGGTATTGATATAGTTTTCAAGCTCTTTTTTTGCATCCAGATCAGGATGAAGGCGGTTGCCATAAGTACTTTCTAAAAAGAGATAATCCCCTAGTATGGGTTTTATTGGCGGAAACATCAAGACATCATCATCACGTCCTATGTCCCCTGAAAACACCAAAGTTTTGCCTTCAAGTATTAGTGTAATAGTGCAGGCACCTATAATATGTCCTGCACCAGTATAAGTAGCAGTAATATCAGGAGCAATGTCAGTTGAAATGTCGGGTTGTACGATTTTAAAATAGGGAAGAACAGCTTCAGCTTGTTCTAAAGTATAAAGAGGCTCTGCCTTTTCATGTTTGGAATAATGCTCTTTGTTGGCTTTATTGGCTTCTTCTTCCTGAATTTTAGCACTGTCTAAAAGAACAAGTTTGGCCACATCCTTGGTAGGGGAAGTGCAGTATATTTTACCTGTGAATCCCTGTGCAACGAGTCTGGGAAGCCATCCACAATGATCCAGGTGACCATGGGTAAGAAGCACATAATCTATGGTGGCAGGTAAAACAGGCAGAGGATCCCAGTTAAGTTGTCTAAGAGCTTTAAGGCCCTGAAAAAGCCCACAATCAATCAATATTCTACTACCATTACTTTCTATGAGTGTCTTTGAGCCTGTTACGGTTCCGGCGCCTCCAATAAATTTTATTTTCATTTCAAATAAGTTTACAAATTTGTGAAGCTTCTTTTAATACATTTCTGATCCGGTTTTCGCTAATTCCTATCTTATGAAGACTTTTCGAATCATTAATAAGATCTTTTACCAATATTTGATCCAGAATAAGTAATTTTTCTTTTTCAACCATTGAGAGCGTCGTGAGGCAGGTAATCGGGTAGAGTCCTCCTTTATCTATTTTGTTTTTAATGCTGTCATTTTTAGGATAGTCCCAGCTTAAGAGTGTTACTCCACTACAAATGGCAAAATTTTCAGCATCTTTAGTAAATCGGTTGTTAGTGACTATTATACAGGAGTCTATGTTTTCACTTCCGCTAAAAATAGTGTGTTGTTTTGATTTGAGATCATTAAACCGTGACAGAATATACATGGGGACTTTTACATCTGAAGTGCCTTCTCTGCTGCTGTGAAATTTGCATTCAACCATCTGGACTTTGTTCTCTTTTTTGAGTGCTACATCTACTTCATGCGATACACATTTTCCTTGCAGCGTTAGATTTGTCCTTGTTTTATAACCTTCAGCAGCATAAAGTCTGGATATGAATTTTTCAAAGAAAAAACCTGCCGGTCCAAGCAGTTGTAATGCGTAGCGCAGGTTATATCGCGCAGCATGTCCGTTTGATGCTTTTTTTAAGATCGCAAATGCCAGTTTATATATTTGCTTGGTGGTTATGCCTTCATACATTTGATTTTGTATCTGTACAAGGCACTCGCTGATAAGATCAGGATCAGCTCCTGATTTTTGAAGAGAAAGTTTTAACTTTTCAATATCGAAAGGTACAACATGTCCTGAGTGCTTAATTACTTTCATTATTCAAGAGTTTTACAAGACGATTAGAATACTTTGATTAAAAGGAAATAAGATTTTATCTGTTTTGTTGAAATAGTCAAATCAAAATTACTATAGATTATCCCTAGACAGGGTGACAACAATCATTTGCGAATATGATCTTCATCATAAATTGAGTTTTTAGTTTTTTATTCTGCTTAGTTTCTCTAAATTCAGTACATGTATAATGCTCGAAGTCTTTTCTATCAATCCTTCTTCTTTAAAATCACTTAGGGTTCGGCTTACAGTTTCGGGTGAAGTTCCTGAAAAAGCTGCAAGATCGTCTCTGGAGAATTTAATACTGGTTCCATCAGAGCTGTGCTGCTGTAGCAGGTGTACAATGCCTTGGGCAATTCTTTTTCGTACTGACATATAGGCAATCTGCAGCAATCGTTCTTCTTTTTCTCGCATATCATTTGCGAGAATTTTAATGAATTTGGCACCTACATCAGGATACAGAAAAAGAAGTTTATCAAGTTGTTCTGTTGGCAAAAAGCTTAAAACGGTTTCTTCGAGTGCGATAGTTGTATCGTTATAGGTATCGTTTGAGAACAGTATACTAATATCCAAATAATCGTTTTCTTTATAAACACCCGTAATAAGTTCACGTCCTTCCTGAGTAAGTTTTACGGTTTTGACTTTTCCGCTTATGATATAATAGATCCCTAGTACATGATCGCCTTCGTAATGAATATATTGATTTTTTTTATAATGTCGCGTACTGCGATCAAGCATGATTTCTTTTAGTTTTACGAGTCCGTCTTCTTTAGAAATAACTGCGTTGAGGTTTTCTGCACTCTGTCCATAAAAAAGTTGTTGCAGTTCTTTTTTCTTCAACCGGGCTTCTATTGCCTTCAGGAGTTCAATATCATCAAATGGTTTGGTAAGGTAATCATCAACTCCTAGTTCCATTCCTTTTCGGATATCGGCTCTTTCCGCTTTGGCAGTCAAAAATATAATAGGTGTTGCTTGTGTTTCAGGGTGTTTGTGAAGAATATGTAAAACGCCATATCCATCAAGTTCAGGCATCATAATATCACAGAGTATAAGATCAGGCAATATTTTAAGTGCTGTTTCAACTCCTGTTTTTCCATTAGCAGCCGCAAAAACCTCATATCCGGAGAGTTCAAGTATTTCAACAACATTTTCTCTAATATTGTCATTATCTTCAATGATAAGTATTTTAGTCATAACGTGGCAGTTCAATAGTAAATAAGGTTCCTTTATCTATGGCGCTTTTAAATGAAATAGTACCATGCATTAGTGATACATAGCGTGAAACAATATGGAGTCCCAGACCAGTCCCGGGAATATTTCCTGTATTATGCGCTCTGAAGAAAGCTTCAAACAAATGTTTATGATCTTCCTCGGGAATACCAATGCCGTTATCTTTTACATTGATGGTTACTATAGTATCAGTTATAGAAGTCGATAGTTCGATTTCTGTTTCTTCTCCAGAATATTTTATGGCATTGGATACGAGATTAATAATACAATTTTTGAGTAGGTTTTTGTCTAGTTTTACCAATGTAATTTCAGTATTAGGGATACTGATTATCTTTTGTTTCTTTTTTGTGAGAAGCTTCAGTTCTCCTATAATTTCTTTGATAAAATCCTGCAGATTAAAACTGGTTATCTGTAAGGTTATTTTATTTGATTCTGCTTTTTCAAGGAGCAGAAAATCATCCAGAATTGCAGTAAGATTTGCAATAGCGCTTTTGATTTTTCGAATATGGGGTTCAATTTTCGGATTATCGATATTTTCTACGTAACGCTGAAGTAGGGACGTGGAGAGCTGAATAGTGCTCAACGGTGTTCTAAATTCGTGGGAGGCCATAGATAAAAGCCGGCTTTTAATTTTATTAAGTTCTTTCTCTTTTTCGAGGGTGTTACTAACTTCTTCTTGTGTGACGGTTAGGGCTTTAATGGTTTTATTTAATGTCTGTGTGCGATCTTTTACGAGTTCTTCCAGATGCTGAGTGTATTGCATTAAGCGGTTTTCTGCTTCTTTTTGATGGCTCATATCGTGAATGAAACCTGCAAAAATTCGCTGTCCCTCAAATTTGACTTCACTTACTCCAAGTCTAAAAGGAAAAATGTTTCCGTCTTTTTTCCGTCCAAGTACATCTCTGTCATGGCCAATAATATGTGGAATTCCGGAAGATTTATAATTTTCTATATAAGAATCGTGTTTTTCTCTATCAGGAGAAGGCATCAACAAAGCAATGTTTTTGCCTATTATTTCATCAGGAGTATATAAAAAAAGTCGGCAGGCAGAAGGATTAATTGATTCAACAATTCCCTTTTCGTTGATTGTAATAATTCCATCGATTGCATTTTCAATAATTGCATTTAAAAGTGCCTGGTTTTTCATTTCGCAATCGATTTTTTTATAACAAATATCGTGAAATGTTTTTGATAATCAGTTGCTTATATTTTTAATTTGTTAAAATGGACTATTGCCATTTCACCAGGCATTGTATCCCTTATTTTAGAGGTGTTTACAGCCGCATTTATAATTTCAATGCCATTTATTAAAGCATCTGAATTGAATGAGATACTATTAATTCCTGCCGCAACCAAAAAAAATGTAAAACCTGGCGAGTTGCTTGGTGCCTGTCCGCAAAGACCAATTTTCTTTCCTAGATTGTTTGCTGTATGAATCATTTGAAATATCAGCTGTTCCGGAGCTTCATTTTCCTCATCAAATAAATCTGAAATTAGCTCAGAGTCACGATCTATACCCAAGGTGAGTTGTGTTAGGTCGTTAGATCCTATAGAGAAACCATCAAAAATTTTCCCAAATTCTTTCGCCAGTAAAATATTAGAGGGTAATTCGGCCATGACATATATTTCAAGGCCATTATTATGCTGTTTTAAACCGTATTCCTCCATTAGAGCGATTACTTTTTTCCCTTCCTCGGGCGTACGACAAAATGGAATCATGAGTTTTACATTGGTAAGCCCCATTTCATCCCGAACTATTTTCATCGCTTCACATTCAAGCCTGAATCCTTCGCGATATTTTTCATGGTAATAACGAGAAGCGCCCCGGAAACCGAGCATCGGATTTTCTTCGTGAGGCTCAAAAAAAGTGCCTCCAAGAAGTTGAGAATATTCATTGCTTTTAAAATCACTCATTCTGACAATGACTTCTTTGGGATAAAAGGCTGCAGCAATTGTAGCGACACCCTGTGAGAGTTTTTCGATGAGGTAATTTGGTTTGTGATTATAATTTTGTGTGAGTTCTTTTATTGCTAAACTTTGATCAGGGTCAAGTACTTTTTCTGGATGAATGAGCGCCATGGGATGTATTTTTACCTCGTGGCTTATTATAAATTCAATGCGAAGTAAGCCTACGCCATCATTTGGATAAAATGATAATTCAAATGCTTTTTCAGGTTCAGAAACTATTAGCTGCACTTTTGGTTTTTCGGGTAGTTGTATTTTGCTGAGAGGAGAAGTTGTTTGCAGGTATTTTAGTTTGCCTTTGTAGACATAACCGGTTTTTCCTTCTGCACAGCTCAGGGTAATAAGATCTCCGTCTTTAATAATTTCAGTGGCATTGCCCGTTCCGACAATGGCTGGTGTTCCCATTTCTCTGGCTACTATAGAGGCATGACTTGTTCGTCCACCTTTATTGGTAATGATTCCAGCCACTTTTTTTAGGATAGGATCCCAATCCGGGCTGGTAAAATTAGTAACCAGAATTTCACCGCTTTGGAGTTTTGAAGCTTCTTTTGATGATAGTAGAATTCTTGCAGTACCGCAAATTATACGTTTTCCTATAGCCTCGCCCTGTACCAGTGCTACTCCTTTTTTTTCTAATTTATAAGTAGTAATTGATATTGGTTTTACGAGGGAATGTACCGTTTCTGGTCTTGCCTGAATAATATAAAGCTCACCATTAAGGCCATCTTTCGCCCATTCAAAATCCATTGGTTTATTATAATGTTCTTCTATAATAAGTGCCCATCTGGCGAGTTTTTCAATTTCGGAGTCGTCAAGGACAAATTTGTTGCACCATTTTCGGGGCGTAATTTTTAAAACCGTTGAATTAGTGCCTGATGAATTATCATTATAAACGAGCATTTTATTTTTTGCTCCAAGATTTTTCTGCAAAATAGCTTTTTTATTATTTTTAATAGCTCTTTTAAATATAAGAAACTCGTCAGGAGTGACAGTACCCTGTACTATTGTTTCACCCAGACCCCAGGTTCCTGCAATATGAATTACATCAAGGAATCCTGACTCAGGTTCCAGCGTAAATCCGATACCGGAACAAGCTAAATCTGAACGAACCATTTGTTGTATGCCTACAGAAAGAAATACTTTGTCATGCTCAAAACCTTTATCGAGTCTGTACTTGATGGCTCTGTCTGTATAGAGTGATACAAAACAACATTTCACCGCATAAATCAGCGGCATTTCACCTTTAATATTCAGAAATGAATCGTGCTGTCCAGCGAAGCTTGCATTGGCAAGATCCTCTGCAGTGGCACTGCTTCTAACGGCAACTGCCATATCGTGGTTTTCACATAAGGAGAAGTAAGCGTCTGAAATTTCGGTTTGAAGATCCAGAGGAAATTTTGCATCAAGTAGCAGCTTTCTTGTTTTCTCACCAATTTCGGTTAAGTTGCTAAAGTCTTTCTTATCCAGAAGTTGCATTAGTTCATTCAGTGCTAAACCTAATTTATTATATTCTATAAAATCTTTGTAAGCAGTTGTAGTTATGGCAAAACCATTGGGAATTCTAATGCCATGAGCACTAAGATTATTGTACATCTCTCCAAGAGAAGCATTTTTGCCTCCTACTTTGTTAATATCCTTAATTCCGATCTGACTAAACTTTAAAATATATTTTTCCATTTTCATTATTTTCAAATCTCTCATCTCTATAGTTTTAATTTGAATTAAAGATAGTTCGATGCTTAAAAAAGGGAAATGATCGTAATCATCTTTTACGATTTAGAACATTTGTACCAAGTGACGCAGATCATTTTACTATTTGAGATAATAGATGAAATTTGTCTTATTCGATTACTTAATGGTCAGGTTTAGAAAAGTAATTTCAAGTTTTAAATAAGAACTAAAATGGAAACAAATAAATCATAATATAAAAGCATATCAGTATTTGAGAAAGTGAGAAAAACAGATAAGACTGGTAATGAGTATTGGAGTGCCAAGGATGTAGCAAAATTACTAGGGTACACTAAGTATAGTTTATTTATCAAGGTGGTCGATAAAGCAAAGGCTGCCTGCATTAATACCGATCAGGAGACGGCATTACATTTTAAAGATTTTAGAGCAATAAAATCAGGTGGTAATGATTTGCAAAGGAATGGGGGAGACATAAAATTATCACGCTACGGCTGTTATCTTATAATTCAAAATGCAGATCCTACTTTAAAACCGGTAGCGCTTGGACAAGCCTATTTTGCGACACAAGCTCGTCTGCAGGAATTGAACCAACAGCAGAATGTTTAAGGTATCAATAGAAGAAAAAGCAATTGTTTTAGTAATTTAAAAAATGGACGTTTTGACTACAACAGAATTTTTAACCCGTTTGATAATAGCATTGTTCGCTGGATTAATTATTGGTTTTGAAAGACAATGGCATCATAAAGAAACGGGCCTCAAAACCAATATGCTGGTAGCCACAGGTGCGGCAGCCTTTGTATTATTATCTATAAAAGTTGCTGCCACCGCTCCAAATATTGATGTTACCAGAATTACGGCGCAAGTAGTGATGGGAGTTGGTTTTCTGGGGGCAGGAGTTATTTTTAGAGAAGGACCTAATGTACATGGTTTAAACTCTGCAGCTACAATTTGGTGTAGTGCTGCTATTGGGTGTATTGCTGCTTCAGGTTATTTTATAGAAGCTTTAATGTGCACTTTTTTAGTAACATTTGTTAATACTGCTCTTGAACCTGTTGAAAGATGGTTAAGAAATAGAAAGTAAAGTAGATTAAATCTTTAGTAATTAAATTTTAACGTAATAATCGTATGGAAAATCAAATAAGTACTACCATGAAAACAAAGTTTTACATACTCGCTATTATTGTTGCGTTGCTATTTTGCTGCCAGAAAAAAGAAAACGACACAGAGATAGATCCGGATGAAATTTCGGGTGTCAATGATACTATGCTTAGAAAGTGGTTCTCATTAAATAAAGAATCAGACAGTATAATTAACTCGGCTCAGCGGATTATTCAACAGCAGAGAGAAGAGGTAGAGTCCCACCCGCAGGATGAGCGTGAGTACATGAGTAATTATATTACAGAAGCTCAGCAGCATCTTGACCAATTGAAGAAAAAAGTAAAATTTACTAAAGAGTTTGTTGGACATATAGAACATTATGATTCATCTCTACAGCCTCAACTTGACTCATTAGAAGCAGACTATGTACTAGAAAAAAATAAACTGGAAAATGCATTAAGCCAGTTGAAATAGTGTTTTTATTATTAATATTTTTATTGAGCTAAATTCTATTTAATTCAATAAAATACTTTAAACAGAAGTTATTCAATTAACGATGAGTATTTTATAATGTTATTTGTATAATATGTAAAAAAAAAGCTGCCTAAAAACAGACAGCTTTTAATAACAAATTATTAAGAGATTATAATATTAATTAATTTTAACCAAATGCGCCTCAATAGCAGCTCTGTCTGACTCGTATTGTGCAGGAAGTTTTAAGTTTTTACCTAATTCTGCTAAACTTTCATCAACAGTAAATCCAGGATTTTCTGTAGCGATTTCAAACAAAACTCCTCCTGGTTCTCTAAAATAAAGAGAGTGGAAATAGTTTCTGTCAATCTGTGGTGTAATAGACAATCCGTATTCCTCAATTTTTTCACGGAAGTGCATTAAAATTTCATCATTTTGAACTCGGAAAGCTACGTGGTGAACAGATCCGTTTGCCACATGGCCACGTTTTTCTTCAGCCAATTCCACTAAGTCAACAATGGCTGCATTCTCTACAGCATCAGTTGCATAACGGTAACGGTTTACATCTTGTTGGATCAGTTTGTAACCAAAAATATCAGTTAAGATGGCAGCTGTAGCTTTAATGCTGTTTAAAGTCAAAGTAATGTTATGGAAACCTCTTGTTGCTACATCAGCTTTTACTTCATCAGTTTCCCAGGGTTTTCTGTCATCACCAGTTTTAGATTCGATTAATTCTAATTTTAAACCATCGGGATCTAAGAAAGTAAGATATTTTTCGCCGAATTTTTCAGCAGGTTTATTGTAAATAACATTGTGTTGCTCAAAACGTTTTTGCCAGAAATCCAGGCTTCCTTTTGGAACAGAATATCCAATTTCGGTTGCCATTCCAGAACCTTTTCTTGCTTGTTGAATTCCTTCTCCCCAAGGGAAAAAAGTCAAGATGGTTCCGGCACTTCCAACTTCATCGCCAAAGTAAAAGTGATAGGTTCCCGGATCATCAAAATTCACTGTTTTTTTTATAAAACGTAATCCTAATATATTAGAGTAAAAGTTAAAATTGCGTTTAGCGTCACCTGCAATTGCAGTAATATGGTGTAAGCCTAAAATTTTATTTTCCATGGTATTTTTATTTATTTAGTTGTTATTGATTTTCTTATACAAATTTACTTCTGTTATACTTCTGCATCGATTAACCTAGATTAAGAAATAAAAAGCAGTTCAGTTTTCATTTGTCCATTAATAACCAAATAATATTCCATCTGGGTTAAGTTGTTGTAAATAAGCTGTTTATTGCTTGGTTGGGTTTTTAATCCCTCGATATATCGTAATTTTAAGAATTGCATTCCCTATATTTAGAAAACCTATAGGAATTTAAAAGCCCCATCTCTGGTACTACCGTTTCTTTTTCCAATTTTATAATTTTATAAATATTGATTTTCGAAGTTTCGATTCAATGTTTTTTGTTTTGTGTCCTTTTCCTGTGGTGTCTTCAACCAGTAGAATTGATCCTGTTTCAAATGTCCTTTTTTCTCCTAGTGAAGTTTCGATTTCTACTCCACCTTCCAATAAAACAATATATTGGCGGTCTGGAGCATTATGAAAATCATAATCATAAGAAGGATTGACTTCTCTAAAAACAATTGACTTTACCGGTTCATCATCAGATAAAAAACCAATATCACCATTGTTTTTCAACGGAACTTCGAAATCCTCAAAATGACTTTCGCCATTTGCGTCGCTGTAAACCCGGGTTATCTGAATCATTATTTTTTATTAAAAACCAATGCGTTTGCACAATCTACCTCGTCCTGACTTATAGTATGTCCCATATTCGGGTAGATTTTCTTGGTAACATCTGCGCCCATTTTTTGCAGAAGTGCTTCGGTTTCATTTACTCTTTCAACCGGAACATGGAAATCAGGATCGCTTGTTCCGATGAAAATAGGAGTGTTTTCGAAATTTCCGGCATAATGATCTTCATAAACTTTATCGCCTATAAGTCCACCTGTAAAAGCTATAACTCCTCCGTATTTTGCAGCATTTCTGGCCGTAAATTCTAAGGCAAGACAAGCTCCCTGTGAAAAACCAAGGAAATAGATATTCTCTTTTTCAATTCCGTTTTGCTGAACTGCCACAACAACCTGATGAATGGCCTCTAATGATTTTGAAAAAGAAGGTTCATTTTCGTTAATAGGCACTAAAAACGAATACGGATACCAGGTTCTGTTTTCTGCCTGCGGTGCAACCAATGCAAAATCGTCAACTTTAAGATGCTTTGCAATAGAAAGGATGTCATGTGCACCAGCGCCACGTCCGTGAATCATAATTAAGGCCTTTTTAGCTTCATTTAAAGGTACACCGTTTGTTAAGGTTTCTATGTTCATAATAGTATGTTTTAAGATTGTTTTTTCCAGATATCCTGATATTCATCCGGATGTCTTTTGAATTGTGCATGCACGTATGGGCAAAGCGGTAAAACCATCATATTATTAGCACGCACATACGTTGTCATTTCTTCCAGAAGTTTCTTAGCATAACCTTTTCCTTCTCCTTCTGGTTCAACTCCAGTATGGTAAACAGTTAATAAATCATCTTTGATGCTGACCGTCATTTCGCCTAATTTTTTATCATCCACATAAAGATTAAAAGCGCCATGTTTTTTCTCGTCTAATTCCAGTTTGATAGTTTCCATATATGTTAAATTATATTTTTGTTTTTAGCAGATAAAAGAGAATCAATAATCTTTTCTTAAAGATACTATGATTATAATAAATTTGCAATTTTAAATCTGTTTTAGCTTAGTTTTCAGTGTGTTATGATTAATGAGCTATCATGGTAGCTCCAGACAGAATCAAAGTCCTAAATTCTTTTTTTTCAGTTGTTAAATTTCTTTTACAAACTTACAGAAACTGCGAAAGCCTGTTGATTAATGTAGATTAAGAAAAATAGTAATCTTGTATTTTTTTAGGGTTAGGCAAACTGGAAATTCTCCAGGCGATAGGAAGGGGTTGCGGTTTAAGTAGCCGCATATATTATATTAAAAACTGCCATAAAACAAAAAAACCTGCGAATCCTTAGATTTACAGGTTTTTGCACGATTTTGGCTTTTTTATAAGATTGAAAAAAGTCAGCCTTTTCTTCTTTTTCCTATTTCTTGGGGAGAGCAGGATTTGAGTTTAATCGCCTAAACACGTGTCTATATCACATCTTAAACTACTGTGGCTTGTCTATTTTTAAGTAATTTTGGATAATTGCAACGATAGTATAAATTAGATAGGTCTTTTGTAGACTGTTACATCATCTACCCACATCATTGCACTTGTAAATAAGTTAATTTTGTTAGGATCAATAAAATTGGAGTCTTTAGATCCAACGTTCATATTTAACATAATCGAGTGGGGTCCGAAATTATTTAGATTAAGATTGGCGGCACTGCTATTGGTATACGTTGCAACTGTTATATTGTCTACCATAATAGTAACTGTTACGACATTGTTTTTCATCTTCCAAAAGGACTCGTATAAATGCCATCCGCCATTTCCGTTTATATTAAAACTACCAGGATAGTTTCTTTCGGCGGCGTTTCCTAATAAGTTTGTTCCGCTAGAAGTTCCATAAAAAAGATTTGAAGTAAAACGACTAGTATTAGGAGCAAAAGAATAACCTTCCATGATATCAATTTCTCCTTTGGTTGGCCAGGCATTTCCCTGTACAGACCAAAAGGCAGGCCAGGCACCATAAGTATCTGTGAAAGACTTGTAAGTCCCGCCATCCATCGCTATTAATTTAATATTGGCAGAAAGCATATACTCTGTATTGTTTTCCGGTTTGTATTGGTAATTAGAAGTTATGAACCCAGACTGATATTTGTACGTGCTCAATTTTGTAGTCTTGATTTCTAAGCATTGTCTTCCGTCCCGCCATTGTGTAGTTGGCACAGAGCTGTAATAGTCACAATACCATGAATTATAATCCGCTCGTTGCTCTTTGGTCCATTGTGACAGGCTTGAGCCAACGTTAAAGGTATCTTCAAATTGTTTGACCCATGGTGCAGCAGCTACTTTGCCTGTACTGTTTTTTGTATTTGCACTTGCAGTTACTGATTGGTCTTTTGCTATTGGACTTGTGTCTTCTGCGCAGGATGTAAATCCTAAACCTAATACACATGTCACTGCTAATGCGAACAAATTTAATTTTTTCATAATTTTCTTTTTTGGTTAATTAATAGTTGTAGTAAAGTATTATTTTCAAAAAACTAATCTAAACCTTCCAGAAATCCAGTATGCGAGCTTTTAATTGCAAAATTCGAATCGTACAATAAAGGCCAGTCATTTCCTGGGTGGTTAAGTTCTGTACTAAATGGAATCCAGGACTCATTATCCTTCATGCCCCAAACGGTTAAGGCATATTTATTAGCAGCCGGTAGAGCGTTATAGATTTTTACAATTTCTTTGTATTTTTCCTTTTGGGCTAACCTTCTCTCATTTGTAAAAGTAGAGATGTCATTTGACTGATTTACCTGTATATCTAATTCTGAAACATGGATTTTCAGGCCTTTTACTACAGCTTTGTTAATGTCAGTTTCTATCTGCGCTTTGGTTGGACTTAAATAAGTATTATGCATTTGAAAACCAACACCATCAATAAGATTACTTGCTTTTAAATCGTCAACAATGCTAAAAACTTTATCTTGTTTTGGGATATTAGTTGAGGTTGCATAATCATTATAAAACAACAATAGAGAGCTGTCATCAGCTGCGATTGCTGCATCTTTTGCCCATTGAAAACAATCTTTTACATAGTTGGCACCCATTCGTTGCAGAAAAATTGTATTTCTCATAGTGCCGCCATTGTCATCCACTGCTTCATTAACCACATCCCATGATTTTACTTTTCCTGCATAATGAGTAACTACCGCCGTAATGTATTTTTTTACTTCTGCTTTAAATTCGGCATCGGTACCGGAAAAATCTTTTAACCATTGTGGTACTGAATTATGCCATACCAAAGCATGACCGTGAACATTGATACCATTGGCATTTCCGTAAGCCACAATTTTATCTGCCACAGTCCAGTTATAAACACCACTTGCGGTAGAAATCTGATCCATTTTCATTTCGTATTCGGCAGAAATACTGCTGAATTCATTTTTTAAAATAATATCATAAGGGCTTCCGCTGCTTAATTGCGAAGCCTTTATTGCCATACCAATAAAAAAGGGATTAGTCAGTTTATTGACTTTTACTTTTAGGAAAGTTGGATCTTCAGGGATATTGCTGGAACCTGTAGTTACCACACTAATAATATTTGAATAATCTGAAATTTGTGTCTGATTTTTTGCTCTCACTCTGTAGTAATACTGCGTGCCTCCTGCTAAACCAACTACAACTTCGTTTAAGTCCGTAACTTCTTTTGAATTGTAATTAGGTATAAGTGTTGCAAAATTTTCGCTGGTTGAAACATCCAAAAGATAACTTTTCGAATTGGAAACGTAATTCCATTTAGCTTTAAAACCGCCATCCTTCACGTCTTTTGCCGGGTTGGCTACGGGAGTTTCTAAAGTATCAGCGACTTCGCTGTCATCTTTAGAGCAGGCACTTAAAAAAAAGAAGAGGCTGGTGAGTACTAGTAAAAATTTAATTTTCATATTGTTTTGTATTATAGAATATTCTTCTACTTGGAGAGAATACGCTCATTTATGGTTTCTGTTTTATTATTTATTGTATGATTTACGTTAGTAAAGAGGCTGCTTTACGACAGCCCCTTTTTTTTAATGTACAACCATCAATTATTGGTAACGGATCCTGATATTATCAAATTTAATTACACTTGGATTAGGGGTGTCATCCTGAATAACGCCAATTTTGATTTCATTTATTTTAGAAACATTCAATGTAGCTGCTGTATTTGAGCCAAAACCATAATTATCTTTAAAATCGGCTATTGAAATTGTTTTGGTCGTCCAGTTTACATCCGTAACTTTAAAATTATAAGCATAGTTGTCATTGTTAATAGTATTTAACTGAATGGTAAATTGAGCACCTGTAACATTCGCACTTATATCAATATCGATATACGCTTTTTTAGCATCCGTATTAGTTGCGCTTAAGAAACTGCTTCCTCCTCCGGCACTGCTTCCGTTGTAGCCATTTGAAGTCGAACCAGACCAAGTAAAGGTTGCGTAATTACCTGATGGACCACCAGCACTATTTGCATTAAAAGCAGCAACATCACCGTAAGAGAACCAGTCTTTTCTTATACCATTCCCGTCAAAATCAGATACAAGGATTAGTGTAGCAAATTCTATTATCTTTTTTGCTGCACCGCCCGGTGTGGTAATTACCAGCTCCGATCCCGAAACGGCATTGGCAGGTAAACCAATAACAATTGAAGAAGACGATTTTAGCGTATAAGTCAATGCTTTTCCTCCTAAAGTAACCGAAGAAACATTATAAAACCAGGTTCCCTCAATTTCCAGAGGAAATCCAGGAGTTGCGACAGCCGGAATTGTTTTTGTAATGGTAGGAACAGGCTGTAAAATCTCAATGTTTTTTGTAAAGGAAGTAGTAGCAGTTACAAACGTAATGGGCTGCACACCAAATCTGCTTCCTAATTTTTCATCAAAGGGAACAGTAAAAATGAACGCTTTATCTGAATTATGATTCGGATTGAAACTGATATTAATTTTATTGTCCAGTGTAATCTTTTTTAATCCTGCCAAACCTTCACCTTCGACTCTGACTTTATTAAGCGGAAAGGCCTGGTTAAGTAAATCTCCGGGTTCAGCAACCATTGCATCTATATTTGCAGTAACTGTATTATCATCATTTTGGCAAGCTGTAAAAGAAGCCAGTGCCAAAAGAATTATAATGCTATATTTTATTTTAGTGATCATAGTATAAAAATTAGTTGAAGTTAAAAGGAACTGGCGGTTCTAATAATGATGGATTGGTATCAATCGCAGATTGAGGTAATGGCAATTCAAAATAATTGTTTCCCGGGGTTATCTTTCTGGAAACTAATTCTGTTCTGGCAGGGTCAGAATAAAAACCGACTTCCTGCTGTGAAATAATTGCTGTAGCTTCAGCCAGGCCACGACGTTTTAGATCGAAAAAGTACTGTCCTTCAAGTGCAAATTCAACTCTTCTTTCATTAAACAAATCATCTCTGGTAAGTATTGTTTTAGCTGGTAATCCAGCTCTTAATCTCACTTCATTAAAAGCGCTTAAAGCAGCTTCAGAAGTAGTAGAACCTGCTCTGCCCATAATGGCTTCGGCATGCATTAATAAAACATCAGAATATCTTAAAATAATGGTGTTTTGTGACGTTCTCATAAAAAACACATCATTCCTTTCAGCTGCAGAACCTACAATGTATTTTCTGAAATTAGCTGCCGTAGAAGAGTATATTTTTTTATATCTGAAACCGCCCTGAGTTTTTAGCAATTCAGGATAAAAATCGCCATCTGTCATGATGGTGTTCTTTTTTCTGGTATCATTTGGTTCAAAATCATCCTGCAATGAAATAGAAGGGAGGTAAACTCCCCAGCCGTCGCCGCCACCGGTTATTCCTGTGTCTCCCGGAACTATATACGCCTGATTGGTATTTTGAGTTCCCCATTCGGTAGCAATTGCTTTCCATTGCAGGGCAAACATGCTTTCGGCACTATTGTTATTTTCAGGACTGCTAAATAAGTTCCCGTAATCCTGAATTAAAGTATATTGGTTTCCAATAATTTGCTGGGTTAAAGCGGCACTGTCTGTATATTCATTTAAGGTTAAATGGACTTTTGCAAGAATACCCATAGCAACAAATTTAGTAACATACCCTTTTTTCGCTGATTTTTCAGGTAAATTTTGAACGGCATATTCCAAATCCTGTTTTATGAATTTATAGATATCTGAAATAAGATTCCTTTTTGGTTGTTTTGCAGAACCTGCTTTACTAATAATTGGAACAGCACCAAATGTTCTAACCAAATAGAAATACGCATTGGCTCTCATAAATCTTGATATTGCTATAGCATTTTTATAAGAGGCTTCAGGCAATTCACTTTTTCTGTCTTCAACCAATTTCATTAGGTTATTGGACTGATCGACCACAGAAAATAACGAAACATATCCTTCTGCCAGGATTGGGTTTTGCGAGGTTACCTGTGCATCTTTAAATTGGGCGTACGCACCATCAAACGAAAAAGCATTTCCGGCATACATATCTCCTACAGCAATCAGGAATTTATCATTAAAAGTAAACCACGGCTTGAAGTACAAACTCTCCGCTATCCCATCAAAAGCAGTAATGCCTTCGGGTAAATCAGCCGGGGTCAATTGGTTTTCAGATGGTGCATCCAAAAAATCATCTGAACAGGAAAATAAAGACAGCAATGGTATTAGCATTCCCATCAGAAAAAGTTTAAAAAGTTTTTTCATAACTATTTTTTTTATGTTAACGATTATGAATCATTAAGTTAAATGTATTTTTTATAAATCTTAGAATTCTAAATTCATTCCAATAGAAATCGTTCTTGGCACAGGATATCTACCCAAATCAATACCACTCAAGGTTATATTTTGATCTAAATTTCCAAGGGCAGGATCAAAACCGGAGTATTTTGTAAATGTGTATAGATTTTGGACATTGGCATATAATCTAACTTTAGAGAAAATAGATTTTTCGAATATCTTTTCAGGTAAGTCATAGCTTAAAGAAACATTCTGAATTCTTAAATAAGAACCATCTTCTACAAATCGATTTGAAATTCTGCCATTCCCATTTGGATCATTAAGTGTGATTCTCGGAACATCAGTATTTTCATTTACTCCAGGTTCAAAAGCCTGCAGCGCCTGAGTTGTAACATTTCCAAAACGGTCTCCAAATCCAGGGTAAACACCATCAGTATAATGGCGGGTAAAATTATAAATTTCGTTACCCTCGCTTCCTGTTAATACAACTGAAAAATTAAAGTTTTTGTATTTCAGATTATTGGTGAACGAGTACGTAAAATCAGGAATTGCACTTCCTATAGCAGTTTGATCTTTAGCATCAATTTTTCCATCCTGATTAAGATCTTTAAAACGAATATCCCCAATTCCGGTTCCTGTTTCCTGAGTTGGTCCTGCAGCTAAGTCGGCAGCATTTTTAAACAATCCGTCGGTAACATATCCATAAAATTGACCTACTGGCTGTCCTGCTATTGTTTTAGTAACGGTATAGGCATCGAACTGTACTTTTCCTAATAAATATTGGCCCTCATTTTGAAAAGAAGTTAATTCATTATTGTATTTTGATAAAATAAGCGTACTGTCCCAGGTAAAATTTTCGGTTACAATATTTCTTGTGTTCAATGTAAATTCTACTCCTTTAGTGACAATTTCACCTGTATTAAAATACAAGTTAAGAGCACTTTGATTGGATTCGTCATTGATTTGTTTGGTAAGGAAATCAGAAGAATTTTTAATATAATAATCAAAATCTACTTTTACTCTGTTGTTAAATAATGCTAATTCAAAACCGGCATTGAAAGACTTAAGAGATTCCCATTTAACATCAGGATTACCTAAATTATCAATTGTTGGAGAAACGCCTCCAAATGGAGAGGCGGTTAATGTTAACATAGTGTCATATCTATTAGGCGGAATATTTTGATTTCCAACCGAACCGTAACCCACTCTAAATTTTAAATAATTTATAGTATTGGATAAAGGCTCAAAGAACTTTTCGTTACTTGCTGTCCATCCTCCTGAAAATGAAGGGAAATAACCCCATTTGTTATTAGGACCAAAATTTGATGAAGCATCTGCTCTTAAAGAAGCCGAAAAAGAATATCGATCAGAAAAGCTATAGTTTAATCTTGAAATATAAGAGGCCATAGACCATCTTCCAGAACCATTTCCGTTAAGAGCAGTATCAATATCACCAATATTTAAGTTCGTAAAATCTTTATTTAAAAACTCACCTGTTCTGTAACCGCTTAAATATTCGTAACGGCTTTCTTGTGCTTCCTGACCTAATAAGAAAGTAAAATTATGATTGTCGTTTATCGTCTTATTATAGGTTAGATAATTTTTAATATTCCAGTAATAGCTTTGATCCTGCTGTTTGAATGATTTATTTAAAAGTTCAGATACAGTTCCTAGAGTATATTTTGGTACGAAAGTGCTGCTTTTTGCAAAATTCAGGTCATAACCCAATTCAGATCTAAAAACCAACCCTTTGATAATCGTAAAATCAGCAAATAAATTACCATTAATTTTAAATCTTTCTGTAGTAGCATTGTTGTATTCCGACAAAGCAATTGGATTAGTAGCTTCATTTGCCGAAGAGCCCAAACCAGTTGTTGGTCCTGCATAAGAACCATCAGCTGATCTAACCGGTAATTCCGGCGATTGTCTTAAGGTGTTCATTACTAAACCGCCTCGGTCATCATTTCGGACTACCTGCTGAGATGATTTGCTTACCGATAAGTTATTACCAATCTTTAGCCATGATTTTACATTAGAATCTACATTTAATCGCATAGATAATCTGTGAAAATCTGAATTCAAAACAATTCCTTCCTGATCAAAATAATTTAAAGAGGTATAGTAACGTGTTCCTTCTTTTTCACCTGAAAATGACAGCTGATGATTATACATAGTAGCTGTTCTAAAAAGTTCATCCTGCCAGTTTGTTCCCTGTCCTAATAAATCAGGCTTTTGATATTGATACGGAACAGGCTCACCGTTTAATTTGAAAATTTTTGCCTGATAGGCAGCATATTGGGGTAAGTTTAAAACATCAACAGTGTTGGTTACTGCCTGAGTAGCCATATAGGTTTCATAGGTTAGCTTTGATTTTCCTTTTTTACCTTTTTTGGTTGTAATCAAAACGACACCGTTTGCACCATTTGCACCATATATTGCCGTTGCTGATGCATCTTTTAAAATATCAATAGTTTCGATATCCGAGATATTCAATCCTGATAAAGCCGAGTTTTTAGTTTGTCCGTTTCCTCCACCTAATGCGCTAAATGAAAAGGAATCGTTGTTTTTGTCCGCAAAAACCGGGGTTCCATCAATAACATATAAGGGTTCATTACCATTAATAGAAGTAATTCCTCGAATTTGAACTGAAATTCCTCCTCCCGGTGTACCAGAATTTTGAGTAACATTTACACCTGCTGCTTTACCTACAAGAGCCTGATCGAGAGAAGTAAAGGGTTTGTCCTGAATTTCTGAAGCTTTAATTGATGAAACGGCGCCATTGATATCTTTCCTTTTAGAAGTTCCATATCCGATTACGACTACTTCATTTAATTTTTCCAGTTCATTAGTCATAACGACCTGCATCATCGATTTTGTGTCTGCTGGCAAGGTTACATTTTTATAGCCTATATAACTAAAGATTAATGTGCTTTTTGGATCTACATTGTTTAAAACAAATCCACCATCAAAATCGGTGGTTGTTGCATTTTTTGTCCCTTGTACGATTACACCAACACCGGGTAATCCGAGTCCGCCTGACGTTACTTTTCCTTTAACAGTTTGAGCGAAGAAAAAATTCCCCCACATCAATACTATTAAACACAATAGTTTTTTTAATGTTCTTTTCTGCATAAAATTGGTTGTTAGAGTTTAGTTTAAATAATTAGTCAATTTTTGGTCTTCAAAAACATTTAATACCATGGTCTACTATCTGAGTTAAGACAATAGAATTATTTCTTAAATATTTCTTAACGAAAGTAAAATGTAGGGGTATGCAGTTGTAGAACAGATGAAGCATATTGTGCAACAAATGATGCAAAAAAGGAGAGCGAAAACGATGTTCTGGCTAAATAAGCTAATTATAGTGGTAAAAGCACAACTGAGGTATTGCTAAAAAATATGCTTTAAAAATATCGTTTATCTAGAAAAAAGGCTAAAATATTTTGTTTATGTGATTTTTATTGTAATTCAAATAAAGGGCTTTTTGAAAAAATTGACTTACAAAAAAAGAGCTCCGGTTGATAAAACAGAAGCTCTTTTTACTTGCTTTTTTAACGCCTGTACTTTTTTTTAATTCTTTTTTTCTTGCGTTGGAAGATATCCGTACTTAATTTTATAACATTTAGCAAAGTAGGAGGGAGAAGTAAATCCTACTTTATAACTTATTTCATTAATATTATTGTTTCCTTTTTCGATCAGTTGTTTTGCTTTTTCTAGTCGCACGTTTCTGATAAACTCATTAACAGAAACCCCTGTTAATGTTTTTATTTTTCGATACAGCTGACTTCTGCTTAAGAAAATCTTAGAAGACAGTAATTCTACAGTCAACTCAGGTTCACTGATATTTTCGTTGATAAAATGCAGAATCTTTTGAATGAAATCATTATCGAGTGAAGTTGTTTTTTCTTTACCATCTTTTGTGATTCCGCTATAAAATTTCTTAAACATGATTTGCCTGCTTGTAATAAGCTGTGCCAGACTCGATTTTAAAATATCTAATTCAAATGGTTTACTCAAATACATATCAGCGCCAGAATCGATACCTTCGAGTCTGTCTTTTACCATTGCTTTTGCAGAGAGCATTAATAAAGGAATATGGCTTGTTTTTAAATCGCCTTTTATGTTTTTACACAATTGCAACCCATCCATTACCGGCATAATAACGTCTGTAATTATTAGATCAGGTAATTTCTGAACAGCAAGTTCATAACCTTTCTGACCATTTTCGGCTGCAATAACCTTATAGGATTTGCTTAGTTCTTCCTTAAGATAATTTCTTAATTCAGGATTGTCTTCAACAATTAAAACAGTGTATGGTTTTGCAATTTCTACAACAGTATTTTCGAGGGGTTCATTTGTAAAATCACTGTCTTCAGATAAATGATTAAGAGATTCAGACAGAAATTGATTTTTATTTTTTTCTACTTTAAAAACTTCGTCCACTATTTCGCTTTTCTTATAAAAAGATTTGCCTAAAGGAAAGGTTACCGTAAATTTTGTGCCTTGTCCTAACTGACTTTCAACATCAATCCCTCCTTTATGCAGCTCAATAAATTCTTTTACGACCTCTAAACCAATTCCGGTACTGCCGTAGTACTCTTTATTTACATTATTGACCTGATAAAACCGGTCAAATATTCTTTTTAGATCTTTTTTATGAATTCCGGAGCCGGTATCTGTAATTATTATTGAAAAAGAGGGAACGCTATTGCCATTAATTAACAACGAATTATCAGGACTTGATTTGTCTATCGAGATAGTAATAGAACCATGATCCGGTGTAAATTTAAATGCATTTGAAATAATATTAAAGAGTATTTTTTCCAGCATTTTGGGATCTAGCCAGTCTTCAAGTTCTTCAAATGCTGATTCAAAATTAATAGTAATATTCCGGGCAGCAGCTTCTTCATCAAAGTAGCCAATAATTCCTTGTGTAAATGCTACGACTTCGATTTTCTTAGCCTGAAGGAAAATTTTATTAAACTCTAGTTTATTAAAATCCATAAGCTCATTGATCAGTCTCGAAAGTCTATCCGAACTTTTGTGTACAATTTTTAATTTATTATGTATTTCAGGAGATAGATTTTTGCTCCTTAAAATATCTTCCAAAGGGTTAATAATAAGCGTTAATGGAGTCCTGAATTCATGTGAGATATTCGTGAAAAACTGTAATTTATTATTATTTAATTTCTCTGACTGAATATTCTTTTCTCTTTCTAAAATTATGGCTTGTGCGGCTTTAAAACGATTTTGATAAATTTTATTGAAATATCTAATCAGGAAAATTAGAACAGCTGCGTATAGTAAATAAGCCCAAAAGGTTTTCCACCACGGCGGCAGGATTTTTATTTTTAGTTCTAATGCAGTATTGCTCCAGGAACCATCTGCATTGGCCGATTTTACTTTAAAAGTATAATTACCCGGTGCCAGATTGGTATAAGTTGCTGTTCTGTTATTCCCTACATAATTCCAATCCTTTTCAAAACCTTCAAGATAATAGGCATATTGATTTTTTTTAGAATAGTTATAGTTAATTCCAACATATTCAATTGTAAAAACAGATTGAGTGTAGTTAAGGGTAATTTCTTTAGTTTGAGAAATTACTTTGGTTAAGGGTGAGGCATCTTCATTAGGTTTTACGGATCGATTGAATAATTTGAAATCACTGAAATACAATTTTGGTGCTTTCTCTGTTTTTTTGATCTCGTTAGGATTAAAATAATTTACTCCCTCGTAACTGCCAAAATACAGTTCTCCATTTCCATCTTTAAAGACTGCATTATTATTAAAATCATTGTCGATAAGACCATCATCTTTATTAAAATTGGTACTTTTCTTATTCTTAAAATCGAGTTTTGTTAATCCGGATCCGCCGCTTATCCATAAAGAACCATTGTTGTCAGAAATTATAGCACGAACAGATTTTTCCTTAAAACCCGGAAAATTATTATAGTTTGAAAATGTCTTGTCTTTTTTATTATAATTAAATAATCCTTCACCATCTGTTCCTATCCATATTTTTTTATCATTGGACTCATAGATCGATAAAATAGTCTGAATGCTATTATATTTCGTTTTGTCTTTAAACATATCATCGCGCATTTTGGTCACTTTAAAATCAGAGTCGTCTTTTAAACTTACCTGATATAGTCCCAAGATCGTTCCTACCCACAAAACATTATCAGAGTCTACAAAAACTTTACGGATAAAAGCGTTATCTAAAGCATTGTCTACAAATGATTTTGAATCACAATGAATAAATGTATTGTTTTTATTATCAAAATAATGCAATCCTTTTATAAAAGTTCCAATCCAGATTCTGCCTTTAGAATCTTCTGAAAAACTAAAAATCCGATTCGATTTTAAACCTGCTGTATTTGCTGTATTGTAGTTTATGAATCGGGTAGTGCCATTTTTTAAAAAGAAGATCCCACGATCCCAGCTTCCTATCCAGATATTTTGCTTACTGTCTAAAAATATAGTCTGAATATCAGTAGCATCTAATCCGGAATAGTAGTTTTGATTGTTTTTGTTGACATGAATGTAACTTTTATTGATAAGATTATAAATGTCGAGGCCTCCGCCTTCATTACTAATTAATAGATTACCCTTTTTATCTTTTATGACCGAAGTTACATAACTGGTTTGTAAAGAATTATTGTTGTTTACTTGCGATTCAAGTGAGTTGAATTTGTTATTGGGTTTGTCAAATACGCCAAGTCCTTTATTAAAATAGCCTAACCAAAGCCTCTTTTCTTTGTCTTCGAATAGTGACCAAACCGAATTAGATTTTAAACTAAAGTCATTGTATTTACTGTGCAGGTATTTTTGCAGTACTTGACCTTTGTAATTTACAACCAATAATCCGTCATTTTCGGTACCACAAATTATATAACCATGACTGCTTTCTATAATCGATAAGATTTTGTTTTTGGTAATAGAATAATTTTCGAATTGGTAATTATCTGTTTCAGGTTTAATTTTTATCAGACCGTTTTCAGTCGTTCCAAGCCATATGTATCCAAATTTATCTATAACAAGATTTTCGATGTCATCTAATAAAGGTTCTCTTTTAAATTTATCTTTATAAACCTGTTTAAGTTTTCCGTTTAAATCGAGTTCTAAAAGGCCATAACTTGTTCCTAAATAAATAATTCCGGACTTATTTTTTACTGAAGATTTTATTAGAAAATTAAATTTTTCCAACACCTTTGACGGAATCAGAGAAGCTTTTAAAGTTTTTATATTGAGTTTGAATAATCCAAAACCGTAAGTACCTAAGATTAAATTGCCGTTGTTATCCTGAATAATTGTTTTTACAGTAATGGGTTCGTCATACCCTTTTCTAATTACATCTTCAATATTTATTTTGGTAAAATTATCTAAATCCCTGTTGTATAAGCATAAACCATCATCAGTACCAATCCATAAGTTATTATCAGAATCAATAAAGGTTGCATAAATGAAATTACTGTTTAGGGAACCGGGCTTTTTGTTGTATTCGTATCCAAAATAATTTACACCATCATATCGATACAGGCCCTTACCGTTTGTACCTATCCAAATAAAACCATTTTTATCCTGAATAATTGAGGAAATGGCTCTTTTTGAAGTAGTTTCCTGTATACTTCTAAATTGGTAGTTGTCAAATTTATCTTGAGAAAACAGACAATTTAGACATATAAAATAGCATACGAGAGTATATGTAATATTTTTCATTTAATGGTAGTATTGATCAATTCCCGCTGAAAATCCCCTTTTGTTTTAAGTGCAATAAACAATATTAATAAAACTAAATAGGAATTATACTTTTTAGATGTAAATTTTATCATATTGCCAAAAACCTGAGCTCGATTATTAATGAATCGTACTCAGGTTATTAGGTTGTTTAAAAACAACTTTATGTTAGGAAAGAATTATGAATTTCTTTCCCTTTATTTTAGTTCAAATTTACTGGTAAGACCTTCATTAGAATTCCAGCCGACCATGATATTGAACAAACCAGGTTCTACTAAAAATTTACCTTCATTATCATAAAAACCAAGTTCTTTGCCTGTCAATGTAAATTGAACTGTTTTAGTTTCTCCCTTTTTTAGTAAAATAAGCTCAAAACCTTTTAATTCTTTAAGGGGTCTCACTATACTTGCAACAGGATCATTTACATACAACTGGACTACTTCTTTTCCGTCATAATTTCCTGAGTTTGTAACGTCAATACTCACTTGAATTTTTTCTCCTTTTGCAAAAGATGTTTTATTTATTTTAAGGTTTTTATAATCGAATTTGGTATAACTCAATCCAAAACCAAAAGGAAATTGAGGTGTTTTTTCTACATCCATATAATGTGACCAAAAAACATTTTTATCACTATCAATTGGTCTTCCTGTACTGTATTTGTTATAGTAGATAGGTACTTGCCCAACATTTCTCGGGAAAGACATAGGTAATTTACCACTTGGATTATAATCGCCATATAAAACCTGAGCAACTGCATTACCTGTTTGAGTTCCTAAATGCCAGGCTTCTACAATTGAAGGAATATGTTCTGCCGCCCAAGGAATAGAAAGCGGACGACCGTTATTTAAAACTAAAACGATATTCGGATTTACTTTGTAAATTTCTTCTAATAATTCCTGCTGAATTCCAGGCAAGTTAAGATCGGTTCTGCTTCTTGCTTCTCCGCTTTGAAAACCGTATTCGCCTAAAACCATTACAACAACGTCAGCATTTTTTGCTGCTGTTTTTGCCGCTTCAAAACCGCTTTTATCTGTTGTATTGAAAACGGTTTCTGTAAGGAAAGTAGCTTTCTGCGAAAGCAAATCGGCACCTTTTTCAAAAGTCAATTGATTGTCTTTGTATTGCTGCATTCCTTCTAAAACAGAAACCGCAGTGTTATCATCTGCTGCAATTCTCCAGCTTCCAAGCGGACTATTTTTATCATTTGCCAAAGCACCGATCAAAGCAATTTTTTGCCCGGATTTCTTCAGGGGAAGCAAATTTTTATCATTTTTCAACAAAACGATAGATTTTTTTGCCATATCTAAAACACCGTCATTATTGGCTTTGCTTCCAACAACTTCTTTTTCACGCTTTTCGTCGCAATATCTGTACGGATCATCAAATAAGCCTAATTCAAATTTTACACGCAAAATTCTGCGAACGGCATCATCAACCAATACTTCTTTTACTTTTCCTTCTTTTACAAGTGCAACTAACTTTGCTACATATAAATACGATTCCATATCCATATCAGAACCTGCATTGACCGCTTTCGCTGTTGCATCGGCTTCGTCTTTTGCATAACCGTGTGCAATCATTTCACGAATAGAAGCATAATCTGAAACCACAAACCCGTCAAACTTCCATTTTCCTTTTAAAATATCTCTTTGTAAAAAGGTATTTCCTGTCGCCGGAATTCCATTCAAAGTATTAAACGAATTCATAAACGTACGAATTCCCGCTTGTATAGTAGCTTCAAAAGGAGGGAAAACGGAGTTGTATAATTTCGAAGTACTAATGTCTACACTATTATATTCTAATCCAGCTTCAACAAAACCGTATGCTGCAAAGTGTTTTGCACAAGCCGCAATCGTATTTACTTTAGCCAAATCAGCAACAGTTTCTCCCTGAAAACCTTTTACTCTTGCGTATCCTATTTTACTTCCCAAATATGGATCTTCACCAGCACCTTCCATCACACGTCCCCAGCGTGCATCATTTGAAACGTCAACATTGGGTGCAAATGTCCAGTTAATACCGGATGCTGAAGCCTCAGCTGCTGCAATTGCCGCCGATTTTTTAATAGCTTCCAAATCCCAGCTTGCCGCTTCTGCCAGTGGAATAGGGCTTAATGTCTTATAACCGTGAATAACATCAAAACCAATTATCAAAGGAATTCCCAAACGAGTTTCTTCTACAGCAATTTTCTGTACCGCACGAACTTCTTTTACACCTCGAACGGTAAGCATTGATCCCACCAGGCCTTTTCGTAAGTGTTCGTATTTTAATTCAGCGCTTCCGCCTTTTGGTGCCGGTCCCGTTACATCCCAAAAGCCATTGTATTGATTCATTTGACCTACTTTTTCATCTAATGTCATTTCTTTCATCAAGAGTGAAATTCGATCTTCAATAGGCTTAGTGGTATCCATATGCTTTTTTGTTTGTGCATATCCGTTTCCAAAAAGGATTAGAAATAGAAAGACATATTCTTTAATTTGTTTTTTCATCATTGTGGTTTTAGTTTTTATAAAAGTTATTAAAGTATGTAAAGCATTATTTTTTTGCGTGGCTTATTTTCGCTAATAAAATTCACAAGTTTGCGTGCATCAAACTGTGAATTTTTTTGGATTGTAAATGTAGTTTTACAAGAGCACCGATAGTAGTACATTTGAAGCATTCTCTAAAACAAATGATGCAATACATGGAGTTAATACCACTAAAATGAATTGATTTCTAATAAATGTTTTTACTTCAATACTGCTAAATAAGAAAAACTTAACCTTAGATATCTTTTCATAGATTGGTTAAGTTTTAAACTTAAAAAACAAGGAAATAACCAATATTAAGCCCTTTTTTGAATGAGCTTATTTCAAATTAGATAGCAGAAATATTTAAACAAATAAAGTAGAAGATTGTAATTTGATTTTTACTGAAAATTTTTAGCACTTCATTTTTTGAAAGTATTAATTTCTATATTAGAAGGATAATTTATTTTAGCCATAAAGCAAATCTTGCTTTTTAATTTTTAATCTTGTTTACTATATGAAGCGCAGGAATTTTATTCGCCAATCAGGTTTATTTACAGCTGGACTTTTATTGCATCAGCAAATGTTGCAGGCATACTCTTTTACAGAAACAGCAAAAATCATTTCAATTGGAATAATAGGTTGTGGAGACAGAGGCAAAGGTCTGGGGAGTGTGATTAACAATATGCCTGAAGAGTTTCAATTGAAATCGGTTTGCGATGTATTGCCATTTCGGTTGGAACAGGCCAAGATATTGGATAAATATAATAATATACGTTACGAAAAAGATTACCGAAGATTGTTGGATGATAAAACAATTGATGCAGTAATTATTGCGACGCCTCTTTACAATCATTACGAAATTGCAACAGCTGCCATCAAAGCAGGGAAGCATGTATATTTAGAAAAAACAATGACCTACAATGCAAAACAGGCCATTGAACTTGTTTCGCTGAAAAAGGAAAATCCTAATCTGGTTTTACAGGTCGGCCATCAATATCGCTACACACCACTTTATTTTAAAGTAAAACAAATGATTGATAGCGGTTATCTGGGCAAGGTGACACAGATTGATTGTCGATGGGACCGTAACGCAAACTGGAGAAGAACTGTACCTGCAGGTTATACAGATCAACAAATAAACTGGCGAATGTATAAGGAATATTCAGGTGGTTTGCCGGCTGAATTGTTATCGCATCAGGTTGATTTTATTAACTGGGCTTTTAACACCCACCCTGATGAAATATTGGGAACTGGCGGAGTTGATTTTTACAAAGATGGAAGAGAAACTTTTGATAATGTACAAACCATTCTTCGTTACAATAAAGAGGGAATGATCGGGAATTTTGGAGCTACTTGCGCTAATGAAAAAGACGGCTATCTTTTTAAGCTGAAAGGAACTAAAGGAACAATTGAATTGTTGATGGATGAAGGACTATTTTATCCTGAGAAACAAACAAGGAAGGAACTTGAAACAGTTGATGGCGTTACCGGCGCTTCAAAAATTGAATGGAACAAGGATGGAGGTACTCCTATCCTTAAGGAAAAATCAAAAGATGGAAGCTGGTATGCCCTACAGGAATTTTATAAAAGCATCACAACAAATGCTACGCCCGTATCTAATGTTATAACTGGTGCTAAAACAGCTTGTTGTGTGCATCTTATGAATAAAGCAATTTATAAGAACGGCCTTGAAAAATGGCAGTCTGAATTTAACCTCGTTTAAAAAGCTACAAAAAAGTGCGTATTTTTTTATTAAGTTTGTAGTACTACCATTGCTTTTGATTTGATATTGAGTTTGTTTAATTTTTATATTTAAAAAAAAATCACTTTTATATGTCTGACAATAATTATTCAAGAAGAAAGTTTTTAACGCAAGCTATATTGGCATCAGCTGCAGTTGCAACACCTGGTTTTTTGTTTGCCAACGAGCTAAAATTTTCTGGTTTTGGAAGTGCTGAAAAAGTAAATCTAGCCTGTGTTGGAATTGGTAACAGAGGTGGAGAGATTATTCGTGAACTCTACAAAACGGGATTAGCCAATATTGTGGCGCTTTGCGATGTAGATATGGAAGCGCCTCATACTTTGGAAATATTAAAAGAGTTTCCAAATGTACCCCGGTTTAAAGATTTTAGACAGATGTTTGATAAAATGGGCAATCAGATAGAAGCAGTTTCTATCGGGACACCTGATTTTTCTCATTTTCCAATTACTATGATGGCAATTGGCCTTGGTAAACATGTATATGTAGAAAAACCAATGGCCCGTACTTTCAACGAAGTAGAGCTTATGATAAAAGCGGCCAGAAAACATCCAAAAGTGGTTACCCAAATGGGAAATCAAGGACACTCTGAGGCTAATTATTTTCAGTTTAAAGCCTGGGTTGATGCTGGAATAATAAAAGATGTAACCGCTATTACGGCACATATGAATTCTCCCAGACGCTGGCACAGCTGGAACCCGAAAATCACTTCCTTTCCACCAGCCGAACCTATACCAGGTACGCTCGATTGGGATATGTGGCAAATGCAAACCCAGGGACATCAATATAACAAAGACTTTGTAAATGGTCAATGGCGTTGTTGGTACGACTTTGGCATGGGGGCATTAGGCGATTGGGGAGCACATATTCTGGATACTGCCCACCAGTTTCTGGACCTAGGACTTCCTTATGAAGTTGACCCTATTAAATTAGAAGGACATAACGACTTTTTTTATCCTATGTCTACGACCCTTTCATTCAAATTTCCTAAACGGGACAGCATGCCGCCGGTCGAAATTAAGTGGTATGACGGAGTAGATAACCTTCCGCCAATACCGGCAGGATATGGTGTACAGGGGCTCGATCCTAATATTCCGCCACCTAGCAATGGAGCAATTGTTCCTGCAAAATTAAATCCGGGTAAAATTATTTATAGCAAGGATTTGACTTTTAAAGGTGGTTCACACGGCAGTACATTGTCGATTATTCCTGAAGAAAAAGCAAAAGAGATGGCTTCGCGTTTACCTGCTGTTCCGGAAAGTACATCGAATCACTTCGCTAATTTTCTAAAAGCATGTAAAGGACAGGAAAAAACACGTTCTCCTTTTGAGATCGCAGGACCTTTAAGCCAGGTTTTTTGCCTTGGAGTTTTAGCGCAATGGACAGGTGAAAAAATTGTTTTTGACAGAAGTAAAAAAATAATTACCAGTAGTAAAAATGCAAATGAATTATTAGTTGGGCCGCCGCCGCGCAAAGGATGGGAACAATATTATAAAGTATAATTTTTTGCATAAATTAATATAAAGGGAAAGCCAATCCTAAAACAGATTGGCTTTTTTTATTATTTAGTATCAGTCGAAGTACTATTTCAACTCTCTGATTTTAATACTTCTAAAGCTTACTTGGTTACCGTGATCCTGTATCAAAATATGTCCTTTTTCTGCTTCGCCAAAGTTTGGCCATACTTTGTATTTACTTTGGGCTACTAAATCGCGGAATGCTTGTGAACCCCTGTCGTATTCCAATACTTTCACACCATTTAGATAATGTTCAACATGGTTATTGGGATAAACAATAACGCGACCCGTGTTCCAATTTCCAGGTTTACGGAAGAAACGTTCTGTTTTTTGAGCTTTGATTAAATCATACAAAGAACCAAGTGTACGGTTACCGTCTCTGCCTAATTTTGCATCAGGGTGAAGAACATCATCAAGCAATTGATATTCTAATCCTATCGCAGACCCACTATTTTTTTCGCTCAGTGTTACAAAATATTTGATACCGCTATTGGCTCCGTCTGTCAATTTGAAATCAAATGACAAATCAAATGCAGTATACTCTTTTTGAGTGACAATATCACCGCCATTTGTCGATTCACTTCCGTTTGACGTCAGTACTTTTAAAAGACCGTCTTTCAATTCCCATCCTTTATCCGGAAAAGATTTTTTGTAAGCGCCAACCCATCCAGTTGAAGTTTTTCCATCAAACAATAATTTCCAATCGCTCTTTTCTTCATACGGGGTAAGCTTATTTGGGATAAGGTTAGCAACATAAATACCTTCCGGAAAGGCAAGCGGTTTAATATTCTTTGTCTGAACTCTGATGTTCTTCCAAAATATTTTAATACCTGCATCTTTAGCTTTGCCAATAGAATGTACTTGTAAAGCAAGTATACCTTCGTTGCTTGTTATAGAATCTGCCAGATAAGAAACCGGAGTACCGTCCAGCCATGTTTTGACCGTATTCCCAATACATTCTACACGAATTTTATGAAAGACATTGGGTGTAAAAAGTAGCTGACCTTTTGGATTGTTTGATGCGGGATATAACCATTCTCTTCTTCCTTCATCATAAATTCCGCCGCTCCATTTACGGGCAGAGGGATCTAATTCGTACTGGTAACCGTATACACGTCCTTTACCATCATTGGCTTTTGCATCAAAATTACTTTTAAATTGTATACCCGAATTGGTGTTTGCATCCGTCATCATGGTTTCCATCTCCAATACAAAATCTCCGGTTAAACGTTTGTCGCTTACAAGAAAAGAATTAGGAGATTTATCTACCGTTGTACCAACGATCATCCCGTTTTCTACCGTATAAGTGGCAGAACCTGTAAACTGTTTCCATCCATTAAGCGTTTTTCCATCAAATAAGGATTGCCAGTTATTTGATTGCGCTCCAGAACTAAATGCGATCAATAAAAAAAAGATTGTTGTGATTTGTTTCATTCTTCTGTGGTTTAGTTAATGTAAAAGGTTAGATAAAGCAGTGGTTTAATTTACTATAAATTTTCTGTTTTTTGCAAAAAAACAAAACGCATAAAACGATTTAGTTTTACTAATATACATCTTTAGTGAATGTTTTTGTTATTCTTTTTTTGACAATAGCTTTCATAATTGTTAAAAAAATAAAAGATGATATCTGTATTTAGTATTGCGGCTGGTTTTTTCACGATAAAATGGATCAAAATTTATAGTAATATTTTCAGAAATAATTGAATGTGAAATTATTGATTATTAAATCGATTCTATTTTTTATAAAAAAAAACAGAAAAAAAAGATAAAATATTTTTTTTGCTAAAACGTTTTAGTATATTTGCTCCAAAATTGCATATTCTTTTTGTTATTTTGTAATTGGCTTACTTATTTGATATGTATAACGTTAAAATTTTGCATAATAATTTTTTATTAACCCAAAAATATTTGAAATATAATTTTATTAAATATTAAAACTATATTTTAATTTAATCTTTTTAGTTCGATAATGAATATCAAGAAATTCTTTTATTTAGCCTTTCTCAATTCTTTATGTAGTATATCATACGGTCAGGATTGGCCAAATTTAAATCGGTATAAAGAAGAAAACTCAAAGGTGCAGGTTCTAAATGCTAAAGATCATAGCCGCGTGGTTTTTATGGGAAATTCAATTACGGAAGGCTGGCTAAGTAAAAGACCTGACTTTTTTTCTGTCAATAAATATATTAACAGAGGCATAAGCGGACAGACAACCCCGCAAATGCTATTACGATTTAGACAAGATGTAATTGCGTTAAAGCCTTCAGTAGTTGTCATTTTAGCCGGAATAAATGATATAGCACAAAATACGGGGCCTTATTCTCTTGAGGCAACATCTGGAAATTTATTTTCTATGTGCGAGCTGGCAAAACAAAATGGTATCAAAGTTATTCTTTGTTCTGTTCTTCCTGCAGCAGATTTTCCGTGGAAACGCGGTGTAGAGCCAGCTCAAAAAGTGATTGAGCTGAACAAAGTTTTAAAAGAGTATGCAGAAAAAAACAAACTTTTTTATGTCGATTATTTTTCAGCTATGGTTAATGAAAAATTTGGTTTAAAAGAAGAATTAGGAACAGATGGTGTTCATCCTAATGAAGCCGGGTATGCGATAATGGAGCCAATCTTGCAAAAGACTATTTCAAAGGTGCTCAAAAAATAATATGATATTCTTTCAATTAAAACGTAATCAGCTACTTATTTCTAATATAAAAGAGGCTTTTTCCATAGCCTTAGAGGGAATTTATAGCATAGTGGTAAAATAGTTTAACCAATTAGGATAAAAGTATTGTCTTTTGACAATATAGTATTGGATGTCGAAAATCTTTCTTTTTAGGTTTGAAAAGTATTTTAAACCCGAAAATAGAAGGATCCATAATAAGATAAAAGTAAAAGTAATAATGAATTTAATAATTGATTATTAAATAAAAAATAATTAAAAGGAATAAAAAATGGCAATAACAATAGGTGTTGATATAGGAGGGAGTCATATTAGTAGTGCTGCTGTAAGTGATGATAATTTTAAGATAGTTCCGGGAACATATTTTTGTGGTGCTGTTGACAGTAAAGCTTCTAAAGAAATAATTATTAAAAAGTGGGCTGAAGTAATTAATCAAACTATTCAGGCAATCGGGGAAACTCAGGAATTAAACGAAACAATAGGAATTGCCTTTTCAATGCCCGGACCTTTTCAATACCAAACCGGAATTGCAATGTTTGAAGGGAATGATAAATATGAAGCATTGTATAACGTTTCTGTATCTGATGAGCTTTTAAAGTATTTAATTAAAAAGGATATTAGTTTTAGATTTCTAAATGACGCCAGCTGCTTTGGAGTAGGCGGAGCACTTAAACAAGGAGCAAAGTCGGGTAAAAATAAAGTGATTGCAATTACGCTGGGAACTGGTTTTGGAGCGGCTTTTTTAGATAATAAATTACCTGTAACACAAGGAAGTAACGTGCCTCATAATGGCTGCTTATGGGATAAACCATATGAGGATAATATTGCAGATAATTATTTTTCGACAAGATGGTTTTTAAATCAGTACGAAAAGAGTACAGGTCAAAAACTTAACGATGGCGTAAAAGAGATTGCGAGTATTGAAAATTATGTAACAGCAAAAATATTTGATGATTTTGCAAATAATTTAAGCGAATTTTTGACTCCGTATATTATTAATTTTGAGGCCGATTTGCTAGTAATAGGCGGAAATATTGCAAAATCGAATCGTTTGTTTTTGAATAAACTGGAAGAAAATTTTAGAAATCAAAATATTAGTTTACCCATAAGTATTATAGAAAATACAGAAGAAACCAGCATTTTGGGTTCAAGCTATCTTTTTAATGAAGTTTTTTGGGAAAAGTTAAAAGCAGAATTGCCTTATTTTTAGGTTATTGATAATTTATTATTTTTAAATATATAACAAATGAGTATACAAATATCCGATACAGATAGCAAAGCCGTTGTTTTTGACAAGGTTAGAAATGAAATAGAAAAACATAATTTTACTATTATAAAGGAAGACCAAACCAGGTCTTGGGGTGGTTTCTTTGTAATTGATGAAGATCAGGCAAATGAGTTTATACAAACTTTTTTTTCGCATCTAAAACTGGACGAAGTACAAATTACAAATAAGTTAAGTCCGAAAATATTAGTGGTAGCTCCAGAACGTAGGCTTTCCTGGCAGTATCATTTTAGAAGATCTGAAATTTGGAAAGTCGTTAAAGGTCCTGTAGGAGTGAAAATCAGTAATACAGATGTTGAAGGCGAACTTAAAACGCTTCATGATCAGGATTTTATAAAAATGGAAATAGGAGAGCGCCATCGATTAATTGGTCTTGACTCCTGGGGTGTTATTGCTGAAATATGGCAACACACAGATCAGAACAACCCTTCTGACGAAGAAGATATTGTTCGCCTTCAGGATGATTTTGGTCGCTAAAATTGCAGTGTATTATTACTTGAAATCATTTTTTTAATTTTAAATCTAAAAATCACAATACGAAGTATGCTTTTGCTTTTATAAATCTGATTTAATGAATGTTAAATGCAAAAAAAAGCACACTAAAAATTCAAAAAGATGAGTTCCCTAATTTTAGGCTACAATAATAACTTTACTATATTTGACGAAAATTTGTGAGTGTAAATTAAATTGATTTTCAAATGAAAAAAAAACCTGTTTCGATTAGAAATATTGCTGATGAATTAAAGATATCTGTAACTACAGTATCTTTTGTATTAAATGGTAAAGCAAAAGAAAAACACATTTCTAAAGAACTTACAAAAAAGGTTTTAGATTATGCAAAATTAATAAATTACAGACCTAACCAAATTGCACAAAGTCTGCGAACCGGGAAATCAAAAATCCTGGTTTTTATGATGGAAGATATTTCTAATAATTTCTTTTCTAAACTGGCTCGTATCTTTGAAGATATTGCGTACGATAAAGGGTATAAAGTTATCTTTTGCAGTAATGAAAATGACGATGAGAAATCAAATGAATTAATCACTTTGTTTAACTTTCGACAAGTTGATGGCTTTATAATTGTACCGTCGCCTGGTATAAAAGATACCATCGAAAATTTAATAAAAGACAATATACCAGTAATTTTATTAGACAGATTTTTTGAAGGTTTAGATTGTAATAGTGTTGTTATTGATAATGAACAGGCTTCTTTTGATGCAACATTGCATTTGATACAAAATGAATTTAAGAACATTGGTTTTATTACTACAGCATCTGATCAAACACAGATGTTAGGCCGTCTTTCCGGTTACGATAAGGCCGTTTCTCAGAATAATTTAAAATCGATTACACTTCAAATCCCTTATAGTGAAGTCAATAAGGGAAAAAGCAAGGAATATATTAAGAGCTTCCTTGATCAAAATCCGGATTTAGATGCGGTATTTTTTGCTACTAACTATCTGGCTCAGAGTGGACTTGAAGTTTTTAAGGAGAAAAATCTAAAATTAATTCATGAGATTGGAATTATCGCATTTGACGATAATGATATGTTTAAAATCTACGATCCTGCCATTACTTCTGTTTACCAGCCTTTGAATGAAATAAGTACTGCTTTGATGGAAGTAATGTTACCGCTTTTAAAGAAAAAAGATGTAGCAGAAATTACACATCAAATTGTGCTAAAAACAGAATTGATTGTAAGGGAATCTTCCTTGCCTAAATAAAATTTATTCTTGTATTTTATCGATAAATACTAAAACGTTTTACCCTCTTAAAACTAATCTGAATGTCAATACTTTCTATTGATATTCAGATTAGTTTTTTTTTTAGACGATTCTTTATTTAATTACCCCAATTTTTCTGACAATTTGTTTATTTGTCAATTTTTGGTTTCTTTTTTTTTAACATCGTTTTATAACGTTTTCGTGAAAATATATTGAATTATATTTAAAAAACTACCTCAATTAAATTCATTTCTTATAAAATTAACATTAAAATTATACATAGTAAAAAAAATTTTTTATTACTAAAACGTTTTAGTATGTTTGTTAGGAATTAAATAATATAGTAACTGTATAATTTTTATCAATTAAGATTTTCCGGAGCATTTTAAGGGATAAAAGCTTATTTAATTCAATAACCATAAAAGTTTGAGAAATCGGATTTCAATGACTTTTAAATTTCACTTATTATTTTATTAAGTAGTAACTAACCAAAATTTTTTATGATGAAACAATCAGATTTCAGAAAGAAAAGAATGCTGCATACGCATTTCTTTTTCCTAATTATTCTCATTTGTTCGGGGTATAATATGTACGCCCAGACTCAAAAAATCCAGGTCACTGGAGTTATCATCGGTCTTTCCGATAACTTATCTCTTCCTGGAGCTACTGTAGTCGATGTGAGTAATCCTAAAAGTGCAGTTAGTGCAGATTTTGACGGACACTATACTATAGCAGTAACCAATGCCAATGCAACTTTAAGATTCTCGATGGTTGGTTATAAATCAATTGAGGTTAAAGTAAACAATAGAACTACTATTAATGTCTCTTTAGACCTTGATGTCTCGACTTTAGACGAAGTTGTTGTTGTGGGTTACGGTACACAAAAGAAACGTAAAGTAATCAGTGCTATTGATCAGGTAGGCAGCGACGCTTTTAAAGGGAGGCCAAATGTTAATGCAACTCAGGCCCTGCAAGGAAAAGCTCCCAGCTTAATTATTCAGCAAAACAATTCTGAGCCAGGTGCTGGTATAAATCTTAATATTAGAGGAATAAGCACATTGGGCAATAATAGTCCATTGATTGTTATTGATGGAATTATAGGAGGAGATATTAATACCTTAAACCCTGCTGATATCGAAAGTGTTTCCGTACTTAAAGATGCGGGTAGTGCCGCTATTTACGGTTCGCGAGCTAATAACGGTGTTGTTTTAATTACAACTAAAAAAGGAAGTAAAGGAAAACCGATGACTGTACAATACAGCAGTTTGGTGGGATACAACAATCCATTTTTCTTTACTAAACCTGTACATGGTTATGAAAATGCAATGCTAAGAAATGAAGCAGCCTATAATTCAGGCGAAGCAAACGCAGTTTTTACTGCAGAACAAATTGCTAAATTAAAAGCAGATGGAGATACGGAATGGTTTGCAGAAGAAATTGTAAGGCCGGCACTGCAATTAAATCAGAATCTTTCTGTTTCCGGTGGTAATGAAAACTCGACTTATTTGGTTTCATTAGGGTATTTAGATCAGGAAAGTAATTTTGTAGGACCAAAAAAAGGTCTGGAGCGTTACAATTTCAGAATTAATCTTACCAATGAATACGGTAAATTAAAATTGACTTCCAGTCTTGCTTATGCAAAACAAAAAATTTCAGACCATTCTTCAAGTACCGGTACATTAATGGTAGATGCTTTTAGGGTTCCACTTTATTATAAACAAAAAGATGAAAATGGCAATTACCTGACAAATGATGTCTTACAGCAATTTAATTCTTTAGGAATTTTAGAGCAGGGAGGTTTTAGAAAGTATGATAATGATGATCTTTTTGGATCTATAAATGCTGAATTCAAGCTTACTAGTTTCCTAAAACTAAAAGGTATTTTTGGAGGACGTTTGTGGAACGGAAGCATGTACAGCAGAACAAAACAAGTCAACTTCCTGCCACAAGGCGTTTATGGAGCTGATCGTGATACCAATGACGAAACCAGAAAAGCTCTTGACTTAAATACGCAATTTTTGGTTGAGTTTAATAAAACTTTTGCAGGAGTTCATAACGTTGGTGCAATGGTTGGTGTCACAAATGAAAATCATTCAGATAGAGGAGTCGGTGTATACAAGAAATTTACTGATCCTGATTTAGGAACTCCGACGAGTGAAACGGTAATAGGAGATAACACATATAATTCGAATAGCGGGGCGGGTAAGAATAGTTTAAATTCTGTTTTAGGACGTGCAACATACGATTATAATGATAAATATTTTGCTGAATTTACTTTTAGATATGATGGTTCATCCAAATTCAGAAAAGAAATCAGATGGGGATTCTTTCCTTCAGGAAACATCGGTTATGCGCTTACCAAAGAAAATTTTATGGAAAATTACAGGGATAAAGTGGGTAATCTGAAATTTAAGGCATCTTATGGAATTGTAGGAAATCAAAACGTTAATAATTTTCAATATCAGACTACTTACTTTACTTTCCAGAATGGATACGGATTTAATAATTCTGGTGTTAGCGGAACGGGGTATGATTTTGCAAATGCTGAGCTTCAATGGGAAAAAGCGGCAACTTTTAATATTGGTCTTGAAGCAGATTTCTTTAAAGGAGCTTTAAATTTCTCATTTGATTACTTTGATAAAGTAACTTCAGATATTCTTATTCCACCGCAAGTTCCAGGCGTATTTGGAACGGATCTTCCTGATTTTAATGATGGTAAAGTGGGTAATAGAGGATGGGAAATAAGTGCGACTTATACACATAAAGGCAAAGATTTAACCCAAAGTTTAACAGTAAATGTTGGAGACTCTAAAAACAAAGTACTAGAGTATAGCGGTGGTGCTGAAAAATTATCTGGAGTAGAAGAGTTACAAGTTTTGCTTAGAGAAGGTATGCCATTTAATTCTTATGTTGGTTTAAAAAGAGACGGATACTTTCAAAATTGGCAGGAAATTGAAGGAGCTGCTGTTCCTGAAGGCTTAAGTGTACAGCCTGGTGACAACCGCTATGTAGATGCCAATAAAGATGGTAAGATTGACGATAATGATAAATTTATTTTTGGTAACCCTTTTCCTCGATATACATTTGGAGCGACCTACACGGCAGATTACAAAAATTTCGATCTGAGTATTTTTATACAAGGTGTTGGAAAAAGAACCATGATGATTAGAGGAGAGCTGGTAGAACCATTTCATTATAATTATGGTATGACGATGTATACACATCAGCTTGATTACTGGACACCTCAAAATCCTGATGCACGTTACCCGCGTTTGGCAAATAATGGTACCCAGTCTAATACGAATAACTTTAGAAGAGGTTCAGATATGTATTTATATGATGGTGCTTACGCCAGACTTAAAAATGTACAGGTAGGATATTCATTGCCAAATGATGTTGCAGAAAAATTAGGTATGAGCAGATTCCGTATGTATATATCAGGGCAAAATCTTCTTACGTTATCTAAAGTGAAATTTGTTGATCCTGAACTTTCTGAGTTCAATAGCAATATGTCGCCTTCGGGGGCTAACAGTGGAAGAGCCTTTCCAACACAGGCTTATTACGGAATGGGTCTTGATATTAGCTTTTAAAAAAAAACGAAAATGAAAAATATACTTAAACACATAAAATTTATACCGGCTGTATTATTATTGCTGGTAAGTTGTGAAAGCCTGGATCTTGCACCAGAGGATAGATTTACAGATTCTAATTATTGGACAAGTGTAAACAAGGCTCAGACTTTTTTGAATACGGCTTATTCACAAATGCAGAACAGTTCGAGATTCTTTTACAATGAAGCACTTTCTGATAATGCTTATAACGGAAGAGGAGATAACGAAGGAGCGGCATCTATTGCGGCAGGAATTTATGATCCTTCTTTGGGAAGAATAAAAGGTGAATGGAATGATCGATATTCAGGAATTAAAACCTGTAATCTGATTTTGGAAAATATCGGACGCGTACCAGATGCAGATCCGGCTGTAATTGCGAGAATGACTGCTGAAGCACGTTTTATAAGAGCATTTCAACATTTTCAGTTAACTACGTGGTTTGGAGATATTCCGTTAGTAAAGAAAGATCCTTCTCTTGAAGAGGCCTCAACTATTAGCAGAACGCCACATGCTGAAGTGGTTGAGTTTATATTAGATGAACTTGATGCTGCAATTCCAGCGCTTCCTAAAAATACGCAGTTAGTTCCGGCTGAAAGAGGAAGAATTACTGTAGGAGCTGCGGCGGCCTTAAAAGCAAGAGTTCTTTTGTATGAAAGCAGATGGGCAGAAGTGGCTCAGGTAACAGAACAGTTTATGGCGAACACTTATGGCCAATATTCCCTTTTTGGTTCTTATGAAGGTTTGTTTGCAACACAAAACGAATACAGCAGTGAGGATATTTTGAGTTTGCAATATGTGCCTGTTGACAGAATGTGGGGAGAGTTTTTTGATATGGCACCAATTTCTGCAGGGGCAAGATTAAATGGCTTAGCTCCAACTCAGGAATTAGTAGATAGTTATATAATGACTAACGGAAAAAGAATCAATGAAGCCGGTTCAGGTTATGATGAAAATAATCCTTATGCAAACAGAGATCCAAGACTTACCGGAACAGTGGTGTATGATCAATACAACTGGAAAGAAGCGGATGGAAGCTCTAAAACTATTTATATAAAACCAGGATCTGATCCAAATGCTAGTGCTCCTGATGAATATGCACAAGGATCATCAAAAACTGCTACAGGATATTACACACGTAAGTACTATGATGTACAGCATACAACCTCTTTAAATTCTGGTTTAAACTTAATGCTTTTCCGTTATGCTGATATTTTGTTGATGCATGCCGAAGCTAAAAATGAGTTGAACCAAATGAACAGTACAGTTTGGGATCGAACAATTAAGGCTTTAAGAACGCGAGCAGGATTTACAGATGGTGCCGCATTAGCTTATAACAGTTCATTAGGACAAACAGGACTTCGCGAGGTAATTAGAAATGAACGCCGTACAGAATTTGGAATGGAAGGACTGAGAATATTTGATATCAGAAGATGGAAAATAGCAGAAGATGTTTTAAATGGTTATGCGCATGGAGCACAATTTGGTGTATCCTCTGTCGACAATGGCTATTTAAGAGTTAATTTAAGAACTTTTGATCCAAATAAACATTATTTATGGCCAATACCAAGAGACGAACGCTTGATTAATCCAAATTTATCTCAAAATCCAAACTGGTAAAATAAAATCAATCTAAAAAAACAATAACATGAAAAATATATATTCAAAATTATTAATAGTTATTTGCGCAATATTTCTTGTAAGCTGCGACAACGACGAAACAATGAGCCACACGAATGTAAGTGCAGTTAATGCTCTTTATTCACCAGCTGATAACAAATTTTTTGATCTTGGAGCGCAAAGTTCTGCTATTTTTGAGTGGGAAGCAGCTAAAGCAGAAGATAATGGAGCGGTACTTTACGATGTAGTTTTTGATCGTGAAAGCGGCGATTTCTCTAAACCGGTTTACACAATTCCATCAGATGGAAAAGGATTTCAAAACAAATTGAACATTTCTTTTACTGAGCTGAACAAAATTGCTGAAATGGCTGGAATTCAATCTGAAAGTATTGGGAAATTAAAATGGACGGTTTATTCTACTAAAGGACTAAATGTTCAGAAATCTTCAGTATCAGGTATTTTCGAAGTTCAAAGACCAGGTGGTTTCCCAACTCCGGATCAGTTGTTTATTACAGGTACTGCTTCTGAAAATGGAGAAACTGTTGCAGATGCACAGGCTTTCAAAAAAACTGGCGCTACTTCATTTGAAATTTACACAAAGCTAAAGGCAGGTACCTACAAATTTATCACCAGAAAAAATGGAACACCTGAAGTATTTTATATCAGCGAAGCTAAATTAAAACAAGATGGAGCTACAACGTATGCAGGAGAAAGTAAAGTGTATAAAATAAAAGTTGATTTCAGCGATGGTTCTACGACTATGACTGAAATTAAAAAGATTGAATTGTGGTTCCCGCCACTTAGTTCTTATTTATTTGAATATACTTATTCTGGTGGAGGTATTTGGAAAGCAGCTAACAAGCACATTGATTTCAAAGTAGAATCATGGGGTAAAGATGAGCGTTACAAATTTAAATTTACAGTTGTAAACGGTGAAACAACATCGGAAGAATGGTATGGCAGCGTCAATGGAGACAATAACAGACCAGATGCTAGTACTGCTGCATCATATTGGTATATGGTACCGGTTACTAATGATTTCTGGAACAACTGTTTCAAGTTTGCTACTGCAATTGATAATAGTAATGTAAATGCAGAAATTAATTTTAGCGCAGCTGCAACAGCATACACACACAGTTTTACAATTTTATAAATAATCAAGGCGTCTCTCAGGGAGTGTCTTTGAGAGACGTTTTTAAATAATAATAGTATGAAAAGATTTTTTTCAAAAAGTTATAGTATCCTGTTTTTATCTATTGCCGGATTGGGGTTATTGACTGCATCTTGTGATGATGATCCAATTCCGTTACGTGATCCAAATAACACAGGTGGTCAGGAATTTAAATACACCTGGGCACAAACAGCAGATTCTTTGCAGCTTGCTACCACTAATACTTATTTAGGTTCTAACGGAACGTATATTCAGAATAATACTGGAAACAGTACTTTCCATTACTGGCCTAATGCACACGTACTGGATGTTCTTGTTGATGGATATTTAAGAACTGGTAATGAAAGTTATATTCCTAAAATGAAAGCTTTGTTACAAGGAATTAAAGTAAAAAACGGAAACACTTATAATAACGTTTTTAACGATGATATGCTGTGGCTTGCTAATTCTAGCCTTCGTGCCTATGATGCAACAAAAGACGCAGAATATAAAGAAGTTGCTGATTTTTTATGGGAAAGAATAAAATTAAGCTGGAGCGATGTTTTTGGAGGTGGTATCACCTGGAAACAAGATACTCCAATGCAAAAAAATGCAGTTTCTAATGGTCCTGCTGCTATTCTTGCCATGAGACTGTATGAAATTGACAAAGATCCTGAAGATTTAGAATGGGCCAAGAAAATTTATGCATGGCAGAAAAAGAATCTTGTCGATCCTGTTTCTGGGTTGGTTTGGGATAATATTTCAGAAACTAATGGTGTAATTACCACTAATAAAGACTGGGTATTTACCTACAATATGGGAACCTGGATTGGTGCTGGATTAAGATTGTATAAAGCAACAAATGATCAGACCTATCTTGATGATGCAGTTAAATCAGGAAGATCCGTTTTAACCAGCCCAAAATTAGTTTCAGAAGGTATTTTAAGAGATGAAGGACAAGGAGATGGTGGTTTGTTTAAAGGTATTCTGGTAAGATATTTTACTGAGTTGACACAACAGCAAACTATAAACTCTACCGATAAAGAAAAATTTGCTGATTTCATGAAGTTTAATGCTGAAACATTTTATAAAAAAGGAATTTTAAGACCAGCTATGCTTTCAGGAAATAACTGGAAAGTAGCGCCTGCCGCTGGTGCAAATGTAGATCTTACCACTCAATTAAGCGGCGTAATGCTTATCGAAGCTGCAGCTAAGCTTGATAAAGATGGATATTTTGATTAAGTAAGTTTGTTTGTTTAGTAATTTTTGTAACACCTGAAGGAAATAAACCTCCTTCAGGTTTTATATTATTTTCTCTTAGTATTTGCTAATAAAAACACATTTTTAGGTTACTACTAAAAATTCAAAAAACATAATTTCATGATGAAGAATAAATTAACCGTCATACTTTTTATTTTTGTTGGATTTACCTCTTTTGCACAATGGAAACCACAGGGAGATAAAATAAAAACCAAATGGGCAGAACAAGTAGACCCAAATCATACGTTGCCTGAATATCCAAGACCCATAATGGTAAGGAATCAATGGAAAAATCTTAATGGTCTATGGAATTATTCAATACAGCCAGTAGGACAAACGGCACCAAAAGGATACGATGGAAAAATACTCGTTCCGTTTGCTGTTGAATCAAGCCTTTCCGGGGTAATGAAATCTGTAGGATCAGAAAAAGAAGTTTGGTATGAAACCAATTTCACAATTGATAGGAATTGGAAAAATCAGGATATTTTATTGCATTTTGGTGCAGTAGACTGGAAAACAGAAGTATGGATCAATAATGTAAAAATTGGTACGCATACGGGCGGTTTTACACCTTTTACATTTAATATAACGCCATTTTTAACTGGAAAATCTCAAAAACTGGTTGTTAAAGTCTGGGATCCAACAAGTGACGGGACACAGCCAAGAGGGAAACAAGTTAAAAATCCGGAATCAATTTGGTACACTCCCGTTACAGGTATCTGGCAAACAGTCTGGTTAGAGCCCGTAAATAAAAAACATATCACCAATTTAAGAACTACTCCGGATATTGATCGTAATACGATTAGTATTAAAGCAGAATTGGAAGGAAATACAGCCGGAGATATCGTTGAAGTTACAGTATTGGATGGAACAAATGTAGTTGCTTCTGAAAAGGCGGTTGCAGGCCAAACTTTGGATATTGTCCTGGACAATCCAAAATTATGGTCGCCAGATAGTCCGTTTTTATATGATGTTAAAGTGAAATTTAGCAGCAAAGGAATAATAGTGGACGAGGTGAAAAGCTATTTTGCAATGCGTAAGATATCTGCTAAACGTGATGCCAATGGCATTGTGAGAATGCAGCTTAACAATAAAGACTGTTTTCAGTTTGGGCCTCTTGACCAGGGTTGGTGGCCTGACGGATTATACACTGCACCGACTGATGAAGCTTTAAAATATGACATAGTTCGAACGAAAGAGCTAGGTTTTAACATGATACGCAAGCACGTAAAAGTAGAGCCAGCAAGATGGTATACACACTGTGATAAACTTGGAATTATGGTTTGGCAGGATATGCCAAGCGGTGATGAAGGTCCAATTTGGCAAATGCATAAATATTTTGAAGGTACTGAACTAAAAAGAACAGCTCAATCTGAGGAGACATACAAAAAAGAATGGCGCGAGATTATGGATAATTTATATTCTTATCCAAGTATTGTCGTTTGGGTTCCATTTAATGAAGCTTGGGGACAGTTCAAAACGGTTGAAATTACGGAATGGACAAAAAATCATGATCCAAGCAGATTAGTCAATTCTTCAAGTGGAGGAAATCACTTTCAAACCGGAGATATCTTAGACATTCATCATTATCCTGGACCGGAATTAAAATTATACGATGCCCGCAGAATTACGGTTTTGGGAGAATATGGCGGTATAGGCCTTCCTGTAAAAGATCATCTTTGGCAAACCGATAAAAATTGGGGATATACGCAGTTTAAAAATACCGACGAAACTACAGCGAAATATAAAGAATATGCCGATCAGTTAATTAAATTGGCTAAAGTGGGATTTTCGGCAGCTGTGTATACACAAACAACTGATGTTGAAGGAGAAGTAAACGGCTTTATGACCTACGACCGTAAGGTAGATAAAATGAATTTTTCTGAAGTAAATAAAATAAACCAAGAAGTAATTAATTCTATTAAATAATTGAATTTTATAATAGTACACCATTGTTTTAAGATTTTGTGTTATTAACCTTTGTTGCTCTATATGTATTGAATATACAGGTTTAACAGTAAACTAATCTTTTACAATTTTAAAATATACAAAATGCAAAGAAGAAAATTTATCCAAAACACCGTTTTATTTAGCAGTTTAGCGCTCATAGATCCTATGGAAATAGTTGCTGGTACAAAAGCGATTAAAGAGTTCCCGATTGTGAGAGTTGCTAAAGACAAAAGAAATTTTGAGAGTGATTTTATTGAAAAGACAATCGCTGAGTTTCAAAAAAATGTAAAAGACAAAGAGTTAGGATGGTTATTCAACAACTGTTTTCCAAATACCCTTGACACTACTGTAACGTATTCACAAAAAAATGGGAGACCAGACACCTACGTTATAACGGGCGATATTGATGCCATGTGGCTAAGGGATAGTTCTGCTCAGGTTTGGCCTTATATGGCTTTCGCCGGAAAAGATGCAAAACTGAAAAACCTTATCGCCGGTGTGATAAACAGACAGACAGAATACATTTTGAAAGATCCGTATGCGAATGCATTTTATAACGATCCAAATAAAAAAGGGGAGTGGACAACAGATCATACCGATATGAAACCGGGTGTTCACGAAAGAAAATACGAAATCGATTCGCTTTGCTACCCAATCAGATTAGCTTACAATTATTGGAAAAATACGGGAGATGTTGCTCCTTTTGATGAAAACTGGGTTAAAGCAATTAAAGCAACGCTGAAGGTTTTCAGAGATCAACAACAAAAGAACGGTAAGAATCCTTATACATTTCAAAGAACGACACAGTTCGCTACTGATACACGACCTTTAAAAGGTTATGGATATCCGGTTAAACCGGTTGGCCTTGTTTGTTCGGCTTTCAGGCCGAGTGATGACGCAACTGTTTTTTCTTTCCTGATTCCGTCTAACTTTTTTATTGTAGCCAGTATGAATCAGGCTGCAGAAATGTTGGAGACCATTAAAAAAGACAATGCAACCGCAAAAGAATTAAGAGATTTAGGAGCAGAGGTAGCAAATGCCATAAAAGAACATGCAGTGGTTAAACACCTTAAATACGGAGATATTTTTGCATTTGAAGTAGATGGTTTTGGAGGTCATTTATTAATGGATGATTCTAATGTGCCGAGTTTATTGAGTTTGCCATATTTAGATGCGATTGATGTTAATGACCCAACGTATCAAAATACCCGAAAATTTATTCTTTCAGAAGATAATCCGTTTTTCTTTAAAGGAAAAGCAGCCGAGGGAGTTGGTGGACCACACGTTGGTATGGATATGATTTGGCCAATGTCGCTTGTCATGAGAGCCTATACCACTTCTGATCAAAATGAAATAAAAGAATGTATCAGAATGCTTAAAGGCTCACATGGAGATACTGGTTTTATGCATGAATCTTTTCACAAAGATGATCCTAAAAATTTCACCAGATCCTGGTTTGCATGGACAAATACCTTGTTTGGAGAATTGTTGTGGGATACCTATAAAAAGAATCCAAAATTACTTGAGTTATAGTTTTTAACCGATTTTAATTTTTTATAAAATGATAAAATTTAACAAGAATATAGTTCTTGCGGCCCTGTCTATGTCAATTTTTGGCTTTACTGCGGCAGCTCAGAAATCTGGTGGCGGTCTTTCAAAAGGTAAATACACAGCTTTGGTAAACCCGTTTATTGGAACTGCGCCTTTACTGGACACTAAAATAATTGGTTATACACCGCCAGCCAATATGCGTGTCTGGGCAGGTTTGGTATTTCCGGGATCCTCTGTTCCAAACGCACTGGTGCAGTTAAGTCCGATGACAAAATACAGATCAGGTGCGGGCTACGAATATGAAGATACAGAAATTTTAGGTTTTACACATACCAACAAAGGACATTGGAATTTGTGTCATATTCCGCTTTTACCAGTTTCGGATGGCGCTTCTTTTCCGTACAAATCATCATTTAGCCATGATCAGGAAAAAGCGAGTCCGGCGTATTACGAAGTGTATTTAAAAGAATATGACGTGCAGGTAAAACTGACTTCAACTTTACGCTGCGGTGTACACGAATATACTTTTAAAAACAACAAAGGCAGAAAAGTACTTTTTGATCTCGGTAAAGCAAACAATCGTGTAGACGACTGGCAAATTAAGCTCGAAGGCGCCAATGCAGTTAGCGGTTTTCAAAGAACCGGAGGCGAAAAAATATACTTTTATGCGACTTTGAGCAGTCCAATTGAAAAATTAGATACCAAAGATATCGCAAAAAGCGGCGGTTATACTTTAGTAAATATTAAAGACGGCGATACTAAACCCGTTACGGTTAAAATCGCACTTTCATTTGTAAGTGTAGAAAATGCAGCTGAAAATCTAAAAGCTGAGGTAGGAGATAAAACGCTGTCAAAAGTTTTTGATGAGGGAAGTACAAAGTGGGAAAACATGTTGTCTAAAATTCAGGTAAAAGGCGGAACAGAACAACAAAATGTTATGTTTTACAGCATGTTGTACAGATCGTTTTTATGGCCTGCTTTACGAAGTGATGTAAACGGGCAATTTATTGATGAAGCCGGAAAAGTACGTAAAGAAAACTACCACTATTACACACTGCCCTCCTTATGGGATGATTACAGAAATAAACTGGTTCTGTTAAGCATTTTTTCTCCGGATGTTACCGCTGATGTGATCAGTTCGATTATTAACGAAGGTGAAATAAAAGGTTTTATTCCGACATTTTTTCACGGAGATCACGCAGCCTCTTTTATTGCAGGATCTTATTTGAGAGGAATCCGAAATTATGATGTAAAAAAAGCGTACCAATTATTATTGAACAACGCTTACAAGGAAGGCGGAACAAGACCACATATTGCGGAATATATTGCTAAAGGTTATGTTCCGGAACAAGATATTAAAGATCCAAAAGTAGAAACAGTAGCAAATGCCGCTGTTACTAAAACCTTAGAATATGCTTATGACGATCACGCGCTTGCATTGTTAGCAAAAGAAATGAATGATACAGAACATTATAATGATTTGGTTAAGCGTTCTAAAAATTATGCAAACGTTTTTGACAAATCTACCACTTTTATGAGAGGAAGATTGGCAGATGGTTCATGGATAACGCCTTTTAATCCTGAGTTTCCTTATTATGAATATATGTACAGGGAAGCAAATGCATGGCAGCTTTCCTTTTTTGTTCCTCATGATATGCCAGGCTTAGTTCAGCTTTATGGTGGGGCAAAACCTTTTGATGCAAAATTAGACGAGTTCTTTACAAAACCTTGGAATCCAAGTTATATTGCGTGGAATATCTCTGGATTTATTGGACAATATTGCCACGGAAACCAGCCGGATCATGAAGCACCGTTTTCTTATTATTTTGTAAACAAACCTGAAAAATCGCAAAAAAGAATAGACGAAATTTTAGATACAATGTATGGAATTGGGCCAGAAAAACTGGCTATGAGTGGTATGGATGATGCGGGTGAAATGTCCTCGTGGTATGTGTTTGGTGCATTAGGACTTTATCCGCTATCACCTGCTGATCCTGAATATATTGTCACTGTTCCTATTTTTAAAGAAGTAGCCTGGACAACTCCGGCAGGAAAAAAAGTAACGATAAAAAATCCTAACGGGAAAAGAGATTTAGAAGCCATTAAAGTAAACAACGCTAAAATTGATGGCTATTTCATTTCGCACGATTTGTTTAAAAATGGTGGCGAAATACAAGTCATAACGAAGTAATAGATAGTAATAAAATAACGTCCCATTTTTCGTGGGACGTTATTCATATAAAAATGTTCTGATGAAAAAAATAAAATTATTTGCTTGTCTCTTATTGCTTTTGGGAATTTCAAATGCCTATTCTCAAAAAACAAATTTTGAAGTAGCATCGCCCAATGGTGAATTAAAAATAGCAATCACTTTAGGCGATAAGATCTATTATTCGATTTTAGCAGGAAATGACGAATTAGCGGCAAAAAATCATTTAGGTTTAGTCCTTAAAAATGAAACTTTAGGACTAAATCCGAAAGTAGCAGGAAGTAAAACCGGAAAAGTAAACGAAGTTATAAAACCGGTCATTCCGCTTAAATTTTCAACGGTAGCTAATGTTTATAATTATTTGCTGCTGAATTTTAAAGGAGGATATTCAGTTGAATTCCGTGCTTTTGATGAAGGTGTTGCTTACCGATTTATAACAGCCAAAAAAGGAGAAATTGAAATACTAAATGAAGATTTTTCGGTTAATTTCCCAACGGATTATCAACTTCATTTGCAACAGGCCGAAAGTTTTAAAACCTCTTATGAAGAGGAATATTCACATTTAAATGCCAGTGACTGGAAATCTTCTGATAAAATGTCAACACTTCCTGTTTTGGCAGATTCAAAAAAACAATACAAAATATTAATCAGCGAATCTGATTTGTCTGATTATCCGGGAATGTTTTTAAAAGGAACGGGAAGCGGCGTTGTATCTACATTTCCAAAAGCACCCTTGGATTTTGGGCCAGACGGAGACAGAAGCCTCAAAATTTTAAAAGAAGCAGATTATATTGCAAAAACTGCCGGAACAAGAAGTTTTCCGTGGCGTTATTTTGTCATAACTAAAAATGACAAACAACTTATTGAAAATACGATGACCTTGAAATTGGCTCCAAAAAGTCAGGTTCAGGATCCATCCTGGATAAAACCGGGTCAGGCGAGTTGGGAATGGTGGAACGGTGCAACTCCATACGGTCCTGATGTGAATTTTGTATCTGGTTATAACCTAAATACGTATAAATATTTTATTGATTTTGCTTCAAAATTTGGTATTGAATACATCATTATGGATGAAGGCTGGGCTAAAAGTACAGAAGATCCTTATTCGCCTAATCCAAATGTTGATGTTCAGGAATTGATTCGTTATGGGAAAGAAAAAAAGGTTGGAATCGTACTATGGTTAACATGGCTGACAGTAGAAAAAAACATGGAACTTTTTAAAACTTTTAAAGAATGGGGAGTAGCCGGAGTAAAAATTGACTTCATGGATCGCAGTGATCAGGTTATGGTTAATTATTATGAAAAGGTAGCTAAAGAAGCTGCAAAATATCAAATATTGGTTGATTTTCATGGTGCGTTTAAACCAGCTGGTCTGGAATATAAATATCCAAACCTGATATCATATGAAGGAGTAAGAGGAATGGAGCAAATGGGAGGCTGTAAACCAGATAATAGTGTATATCTTCCTTTTATGCGCAACGCCGTTGGACCGATGGATTATACGCCCGGAGCAATGATCAGCATGCAGCCTGAGGTTTACAGATCGGAACGACCTAACTCTGCAAGTATTGGAACACGTGCCTATCAGCTTGCTTTATTTGTAGTTTTTGAAAGTGGTTTGCAAATGCTTGCTGATAATCCAACCAATTATTACCGCGAAAAAGAATGTACTGAATTTATCACCTCAGTTCCAACAACCTGGGATGAAACGGTAGCGCTGGAAGCTCAAGCCGGGCAATATGCCATTGTAGCCAAAAGAAAAGGCTCAAAATGGTTTATTGGCGGAATAACCAACAACGCTGAAAAAGAGAGAACTTTTAAATTAAATCTAAACTTCTTAAAAACGGGAAAATCGTATAAAGTAACTTCATTTGAAGATGGTATCAATGCAGGATATCAGGCTATGGATTACAGAAAAAAGAGTTTCAATGTCACTAACAACGATGTTATTGAAGTAAAAATGGTAAAAAATGGCGGTTGGGCGGCTGTTTTAGAGTAGATTTAAACGGAAATATTTCATTACAGTTCAAAAGAAAAAAAATAATAATGATACAACAGAAACGCACTATATTTTTCCTTTTTCTATTACTGAATTTAGTAGGCTATTCGCAAACGCCTGTAAATCTCAATTGCGAACATCTTGTAAATCCTTTGGGAATTGATGTGCCACAACCAAGATTTTCATGGCAATTAAAAAGCAATATCCATGACGTATTGCAAACGGCCTATCAAATAGAAATAGCAACTGATTCGATCGCTTTAGTTAAAGAAAAAGAATTGGTTTGGACTTCTGGAAAAGTAGCTTCAGAAGCTATGTTAGTTTCGTATAATGGAGCAGATCTTCAGTCTTTTACAACTTATTTCTGGAGAGTAAAATCATGGAGCAATAAAAACAAGATGGAGGTTTCAAAAATAAATCGTTTTGAAACGGCTATGTTGCAATCTAGTGACTGGAAAGGAAGCTGGATATCAGATTCTCATGATAAGCATTATAAGCCGGCGCCGTATTTCAGAAAGGAAATCACGACCGCAAAAACGATTAAAAAGGCTCGCGTGTATGTCACGGCAGGTGGATTATATGAGTTTTATGTCAATGGAAAAAAAGTAGGAAATCGAATGCTGGATCCAATGTTTACAAGGTATGATCGTCGAAATTTGTATGCTTCTTTAGATATTACGGCTTATTTGCAAAAAGGAAAAAACGCTTTTGGAATGTTATTAGGAAATGGTTGGTACAATCATCAATCGACCGCGGTTTGGAATTTTGATAAAACAAATTGGAGAAACCGTCCACGCTGTTTGGTCAATATCAGAATTACCTATTTGGATAACACTACTGAAACGATAGTAACAGATGAAACATGGAAAACAGCAGATAGCCCTGTAATTTTCAATAGCATTTATACGGGCGAGCATTATGATGCCCGAAAAGAAATAAAGGATTGGAACAAGCCTGATTTTGATGATCACAATTGGAACAAAGCGATATTGGTGAAAGCTCCTTCCTCCAAATTAGTGTCACAACAATTGTATCCTATTCGGGTTGTTGCGAAGTTAAACCCCATTAAAATAAACAGAATAAACGATACTTTAAGTGTTTTTACATTCCCACGAAATATTGCAGGAACGGTTGAATTTTCGATAAAAAAGGCGCCTCCTGGAACCGTTTTCAGAATAAAACACGCAGAACGTTTGTATAAAAACGGTATGGTCGACCTTTCCAATATCGATTTACATTATCGACCTACCGACAATTCAGATCCTTTTCAAACGGATATTTTTATTGCAAAAGGAAATGATAACGAGAGCTTCTCTCCAAAGTTTAATTACAAAGGATTTCAATTTGTAGAAGTAACGTCAAGCAAGCCTTTTAAATTGGATGATGATAATCTATTGGCTTTAGAAATGCACAGTGACGTTCCGGCTGTGGGGAAAGTTAAAACGTCTAACATCGTTTTTAATAAAATTTGGGAAGCGACAAACAGCAGCTACCTCGCCAATTTATTTGGTTATCCGACCGATTGCCCGCAACGCGAAAAGAACGGATGGACAGGAGACGCGCATACGAATGTTGAAACAGGATTGTATAATTTTGACGGAATTACCATTTATGAAAAATGGCTTGCGGATCATCAGGATGAGCAGCAAAGTGATGGTGGAATTTCAAATATTATTCCGAATCCCGGAGCATTTGGTTATGAATTTGCGACAGGTCCGGATTGGACTAGTTCTATTGCTATTATTCCATGGAAAATATATGAGTTTTATGGAGATGCCAGCCTTTTATCTAAAATGTATCCGAATATAAAGCAATATGTAGATTTGATTGATAAACGTTATCCAACCGGAATCACCGACTGGGGATTAGGAGATTGGGTTCCTGTAAAAAGCACAAGTTCTAAACCGCTTACTTCTACCATGTATTATTATACAGATGTAATGATTTTGGCCAAAACAGCAAAACTGTTAGGAAAAACAAGCGATGCAGATCACTATTTTAAGTTGGCAGAAAAAATCAAAAACATATTCAACGAGCAGTTTTTGAATAAAACGACATATTTATATTGCAGCGGCACTCAAACAGAATTGTCCGGTCCCCTTTATTGGGGATTGGTTCCGGATGAATTTAAACAAAAAGTAGCCGATAATTTATATAAAAAGGTACAGGAAACTAATTTTCATCTTGACGTTGGTTTACTCGGAACTAAAGCGATACTGAATGCATTAAGCGAAAACGGCTATGCAGATGCCGCTTATAAAATGGCTTCACAGGAAGATTTTCCGTCCTGGGGTTATTGGATAAAAAATGGAGCCACTACCTTATATGAAAATTGGCCACTGAACGTAGAGAAAAATGACGCTTCGATGAATCATATCATGTTTGGAGAAATAGGCGCATGGATGTATAAAGGAATTGGAGGGATTTTTCCTGACGAAAATGTACCGGGCTTTAAACACATTATTTTAAAACCAAATTTTGTAAAAAGACTTGCTTATTTTGAATCAGAACATACATCTCCTTACGGAAAAATTGTATCCAACTGGAAACGAGAAAAGAAAAGTATAATTTACAAAGTAACTGTTCCGCCAAATGCTACTGCAACGCTGTATCTAGAAAAGAATAGTACTGTTAGTTATAATTTCGATGCTATAAACGGGACTAGTGAAGAAGGATTATATAAAGTGGTTCAACTTAAATCAGGTACGTATTCATTCAACATTGCTTCAGAATAATTTTCCTGGTTCTGCTTGGCCAAAGCGTTCTATTACTTAACTTTTAAAAAACGTATTATGAATAAAATATTATTATGGTCTGTTACTGCTGCGCTGGCCGGGTTTTTATTTGGATTTGACACTGTCGTAATTTCTGGTGCCGATAAAAAATTACAGGAAATATGGCATACATCTGATGTTTTTCATGGATCGGTCGTAATGGCGATGGCTTTGTGGGGAACTGTTGTAGGAGCCATTTTTGGAGGAATTCCAACGAATGCCTTAGGGAGGAAAAAAACGCTTATTTGGATTGGTGTTTTGTTTTTAGGATCTGCTATTGGTTCCGCATTGGCTGAAGGTCCATTGACGTTTGCCTTTTTTCGTTTTCTAGGCGGACTCGGAATTGGTGCCTCAACTATAGCTGCGCCGGCTTATGTATCTGAAATTGCTCCCGCAAAAGACCGTGGAAGATTGGTTTCCCTTTATCAGTTTAATATTGTTTTAGGAATTTTGATTGCTTTTTTATCGAATTATTTGTTGAGAGATGCAGGTGAAAACGCCTGGAGATGGATGATTGGCATAATGGCTTTTCCGGCATTTTTTTACATCATTATCGTCTTTACGATTCCGGAAAGTCCCAGATGGCTATTATCAAAAGCAAGAATAGCGGAAGCTAAAACGGTTTTAGAAAAAATAGATCCACAGGCAAAAATTGAGGATCTAATGCAGGAAATGCATTTAGGAGCAGGTGAAAATGAAGATAAAAAAGGAGAAACCATATTTTTGAAAAAGTATAGATTTCCTTTAATGCTCGCTTTTTTAATTGCGTTATTCAATCAATTTTCGGGAATCAATGCTTTTTTGTATTATGCGCCAAGAATTTTTGCTGAAGCCGGATTAGGCGAAAGTGCGGCCTTAATGAGCAGTGTAGGAATTGGGATAACTAATCTGGTATTTACGCTTTTTGGTGTGTTTTTAATTGATGTTCTGGGAAGAAAAATTTTGATGTATATTGGTTCAATTGGTTATATTATTTCATTAGGACTTGTATCAGCAGCTTTTTTCCTAAAATGGGAAGGCATGCAGGTTCCTATTTTTTTATTCTTGTTTATAGCCTCACATGCAATAGGGCAGGGTGCCGTGATCTGGGTTTTTATTTCAGAAATTTTCCCGAATCATTTAAGAGCCAGTGGTCAGGCTTTCGGTTCTTCCACACATTGGGTGCTGGCTGCTATTATTCCATCAATGATTCCGTTTCTGTTTTCTACAATTGGTCCCGGCGTTGTATTTTTGGTTTTTGCTGTAATGATGGTGTTTCAATTACTTTTTGTAATTTTTATAATGCCTGAAACAAAAGAAAAATCTTTAGAAGAACTGCAGGACACTATATTTAAAAAACAATAACAATATCAATAACATTAGCTTATTGTATCTTAAAGTAAAAGCTCCAAAATCAATTGATTTTGGAGCTTTTTTTATTAAAAACAGCAGCACTTAATTCACTTAGTAATGGTGATATATTAAATTAATTGTTTAGAGACAAAATCCCAGCTTGTTTTAATAGATTCCATTGGATTTGGAGAGTAATTGGTTTCCTGCTCTACAAAGAAATGTTTCATGCCGGAAAGTTTAGCTTCTGCAAAAATAGATTTGAAATCGATGCTTCCTTCACCAATTTCGGTGTTCCATTCTGCCTTAGCTTTATCCATATCTTTTACATGCCACATCGTGAATCTACCCGGATTTGCTTTAAATAATGCTAACGGATCGTTTCCAGAGCGTACTGCCCAATATAAATCCAATTCAAAATCGACTAATTTTTTATCGGTTTCCTGCAATAGAATGTCATAGCCTGTTTGATTTCCAATTTTTTTAAATTCAAAATCGTGATTATGATAAGCCAATTTCAAACCTGACTTTTGGCATAAAACCGCTGCTTCATTTATTTTTTGAGCGATTCTTTTAAAGGCATCCAAATCACTTCTTAATTTTTCATCTAAATAAGGAACAGTAATATATTCGCTTCCCAATTGATTGGCACATTCAATAGCAGATTTTAGAAAATCGGCATTGTTGTCTTTTATAAAAGAATTAAAATCATAATGTCCACTTGAGGCTTTTAGGCCATTATCGCTAAGTATTTTTTTAAAATCTTTTGCTGAGGTACCAAAAAAGCCTTTTTCTGCTGAATATCCATACGTTTCAACATCTTTGTAGCCTGTCTTAGCCACATGCTCTAAAACGCCCTTTACGTTTTTAGAAAATTCATCTCTTAACGTATACAATTGGAGGCCAATATTTTTTGGCTTAGCCGAAAAGGCAAGGGAAGGAGCAATTGCCAATGCACCTAATGCCAAACCGCTACTTATTATAAAATCTCTTCTCTTTATCATAATTTTTATTTTTTATTAAATATCACAAATCTCAATTGCCTTTTTTAAGGATGCTATTTTGTCTTTTTGTTTCGGAATAAATTCCTGACCAACAAAACCAGTAAAACCCGTAGCAGCAATCGCTTTCATTATAGTGCTGTAATTGAGTTCCTGCGTTTCATCAATTTCATTGCGTCCGGGAACTCCGCCAGTATGATAATGTGCAATGTATTTGTGATTTTCTCTGATTGTTCTGATTACATCACCTTCATCAATTTGCATATGGTAAATATCATAAAGCAGTTTAAAATTTTCCGAATTGATTCGTTTGGCTAATTCAACTCCCCAGGATGTTTTATCACATTGATAATCTTTGTGATCAATCTTGCTGTTTAGCAATTCCATAACCAAGGTTACCTGATGTTTTTCGGCCAGCGGAATTAGTTTTTGCAAACCAAGTACACAATTGTTCCAGCCTTCTTCATCTGTTTTTCCCCTTTTGTTTCCACTAAAGCAAATCAGGTTTTTGTAGCCTGCTTTTGCAACAAGGGGAATCATTTCTGTATAATTTTTAATCAGCTGCTCATGAAATTTTTGATCATTGAAACCATCCACTAGATTTAATTCGGCACCATTGCACATAGTCGAAACAAGATTGTGTTTCTTTAGTATTGGCCACTCTTTTGGACCAACCAGATCAATACCGGTAATGCCAATTTTTTTAGCTTCCACACAAAGTGTTTCAACATCAAAATCGCTAAAGCACCAACGGGCTACTGAATGATTAATTTTTCCTTTCAATGTATTCAAATTTAATTTAAGTGCTTCCGGGGAATCAGCGAAAGCCAATAAATCGGATGGAATTCCAAAAGTTACTGTTCCTGCAAGAATACCTTTTATGGCCGTTCTTCTATCAAAAGTTGTACTCATTTTCTTTGTTTTTTTAAGTACTTAAATTTCATTTGCCAGCTTATTTTTATCCTTAAATAAAAGTGCAAAAATTAAGAATACCGCAAAGGCGATTCCCGCTGGAATGATCCATACCATTAACCAGTTGATTGCTCCTTCAACAGTTTTGTAATTATCGGTAATCCAGCCTGCCACTGCAAAACCGATTAACATTCCGATACCATAGGTCGCTAATGTTATCAAACCCTGAGCAGCACTTTTGTATTTTTCTCCTGCCTTTGAATTCGTATAAATTTGTCCTGAAACAAAGAAAAAATCATAACATATTCCGTGCAAAGCAATTCCGGTAATAAGCATAAAACTCAAATCGCCACCATTTCCGTAGGCAAATAAAACATAACGAACGGCCCAGGCCAGCATTCCGACCAAAATGGTTTTCTTAAACCCAAAACGGGCAAAAAAGACCGGAATAAATAATAAAAATAAGGCTTCGGATATTTGTCCAATAGCCATTTTTCCTGTCGGGTTTTCAACTCCGGCAGCAGTCAGAAAAGGATGTGCATTTTGGTAATAAAAAGCCAATGGAATGCATATCAAAATGGAGGAAATAAAAAAGATAAGGAAGTTTTTGTCCTTTAAAAGCTTTAAGGCATCAAGGCCAATAATATCCCCAATTTTAATTTTTTCCTCACTAACTTTTGGTGGTGTTTTCGGTAATGTAAAGCTCAGTACGCCTAAAACCAAAGCCGCAATTCCAGCCAAAAGAAAGGTGTTTTTAAGTAATCCGGTAGAAACAGCTTCTGCAGAATCCCAATGAAACAAAAAGCTGATTGCTAAACCAGCCAGAATCCATCCGATTGTTCCCCAAACTCTAATGTTGGCAAACTCTTTTTCCGGATCTTTCATTTGGTTAAAAGCAACTGAATTCACCAAAGCCAGTGTTGGCATATACAAAACCATATAACTCAATACATAGATATAAAACAATCCAATATCAGTTGACTGATACATTTGATACATTAAAAAAGCACCTGCTATATGCAGAATACCTAAAATTTTCTCTGCATTAAAATAACGGTCTGCAATTAAACCAATGATAAAAGGTGCGATGATAGCTCCCCAGGATTGCGTAGAAAAAACGGCTGCAGTTTCAGATCCTGAGGCCTTTAAATTGTTTCCTAAAAAAGTACCCAGCGTGACAAACCATGCCCCCCAGATAAAAAATTCGAGAAACATCATTAGAGATAATTTAATGCGGATTGTTGTATTCATAAAATGTGGTTGGTTTTTGGTTATATAGATTTTAGGAGCAATTATTTACAGCCTGTTGTAGTTTCCATGGTATTCCATTCTTTGATGGAAATGTTGCGGTACCATACACTGTTACCGTGATCCTGTAAAGCAATATGACCTTTTTTGAAAGTTCCAAAACCTGGCCATCCTGCAAATTTACTTCCTGCAACTAGTGCTTTAAAGTTATCGTCCCAAAGTACCGTTTCAACGATAATAACGCCGTTTAAAACTAAAGTCAGTTTTCCGTTTTTACAAACAACTTCAGCAGTATTCCATTCGCCAACAGGCTTAACGGGTTCTGATTTGCTTTGGATTAAATCATATAAATCTCCTGCACGGTGTTTGGTTATTTTTCCATCAGGGTGACCATCATTGTCTAAAACCTGCATTTCAAGACCCGTTTCGTAAGTGTTTTTATATTTTGTTGGATTGTCATTAACATAAAAAATGATTCCACTATTAGCATTTGGAGCCACTTTCCAATCTAATTTTAAATGGAAGTTTTCATATTCAGCATCGGTCACTAAATCGCCTCCCTGACCATTTTTAGCTGCTTCGGGATCAAAATGCAATACTCCATCTTCTACCTTCCACGCTGAACTAGCCGAAGTTTTGCCATAAGTATGCCAGCCTGTTGTAGTTTTTCCATCAAAAATAGGTTTGAAACCTTTCTGAGCGTTTATGGTTTGTAAAAATGCGAATACTGCTACTATTGTGATTATTTTTTTCATGATTTTCTGTTTAATTTTATAATTTAAAAACTTAGGTTTTTCCAGCCTTCTCTATAATTGCGTTTTACAAATTGATTTACATCATCGACATTGGTTACTTTTTTGGCATCATTATCCCAAAGTAATTTAACTGAACGTCCCGGATATACATCTTCGCCAAGAACTTCTTTATGCAGATCATAACCTCTTACGGCAAGATTAGCCATTAACAAAGCTTCAGTTAAAGGACCGGCAATTTCAAAAGGAGAACTTAATTCTTTTTTACCGTAGCCGGCAATACAGCCTTCTATCCATTGTTTGTAATGTCCGTTGGCGCCATCTTTTACACGAGGATATTTCTCGGCTATTTTTAGATTTTCATTACGGCTTAAAGGCAATAATCTTGGATTTTCACTATAGGTATCACATAGCATTTTTCCTTTTGTTCCAATGAATAGTGTACCATTTCCACCATCACCAAAAATTTCGTTGGCACCTAATTCTTCCGGGCGGTCAGGCTGAATACCACCATCCATCCAATGCACTTTGACATCACCCTTCGTTTTATTCGTTTTCGGGAATGTTAAAGTTACATGGCTTGAAGGAGGGCAGCTATCTGGAAAATATCCTTTTTTGAACTCATCTACATAAACGGAACCAACACTGCATTGTACATCTTTGGCATATTTTAGATTTAAAACCGAAAATGGAGCTTCCATCAAATGGCATCCCATATCTCCTAAAGCACCGGTTCCATAATCCCACCAGCCGCGCCAGTTGAATGGCACTAACTTGTCAACATAGTTTTTATTAGGAGCTGTTCCAAGCCATAAATCCCAATCTAATTCTTTAGGAATTTCTGTTTTTGCTGTAGGCCACGGAATTCCCTGTGGCCAAACAGGCCTGTCCGTCCAGGCATATACCGTATGTACATCACCAATTAAATCGGCATCGTACCATTCTTTTAGAATTCGCGTACCATCATTAGACGATCCCTGATTTCCCATTTGTGTTACCACTTTATATCTTGCCGCGGCCTGCGTCATCATATGTGCTTCGTAAATATCATGCGCCAAAGGTTTTTGCACGTACACATGTTTACCCAACTGCATAGCTGCAAATGCCTGAATAGCATGATTATGATCGGGTGTAGAAACAGAAACAGCATCGAAATTTTTATGCTCTTTGTCCAGCATTTCACGCCAGTCTTTGTAGAATTTTGCTTTAGGATACGCTTTTACACTATTAGCAGCTCTTCTGGTATCAACATCACATAAGTACGCTATATTGGCGATGCCGCTATTATGAAATGCTGAAAGGTCTGAGCTTCCTTTTCCACCAACTCCAATACCGGCAATTATTAATTTGTCGCTTGGTGCTGTAAAACCTCTTCCCATGACGTGTCTTGGAATAATCATAAAAGCAGCAGTAGCTAATACTCCTTTTTTCAGGAAATCCCTTCGAACATTAGATTCTGGTTCTTTATTTTTATTAAAGTCTTTATCCATAGGTTATTTATTTTTTCAATGATAGAATGTAAGTTGCAATCTTTTTGGCATCGTCTTTTTTCATTGCAGTATGAGCAGACATGGGTATTGCTCCCCAGACTCCTGAACCTCCTTTTGTAATTTTTTCAGATAAATATTTGATGTTTTTATCATTCATTGGATATTTTTTAGCAATATCCAGATAAGATGGTCCGACTACTTTCTTGTCTATTTTATGGCAGGTAGCGCAATCTTCTTTCTTTATTAGTGCCTCCCCTTCAGATGACTGGATTTCTTTTATGGCGCTATATCCTGAAGCTGATTCATAGTTTGTAAATGAGCTTAAGCTAGCCAGGGTTACAATGGCGGTTAAAATTTTAATTTTCATTATCGTTATGTATTTGTCTTATATTCCTAAATTTTTTCTATTCAGCTGTGTGTTTGTTTCTACCGCTGCAAAATCATCAAAGGCTTTATCCGTCACTTTGATAATGTGTTTTTTTATAAATTCAGCACCTTCGCGAGCACCATCTTCCTGATTTTTCAAACAGCATTCCCATTCCATTACAGCCCAGCCTTTGTAATCGTATTGGGCTAATTTGCTGAAAATGGTTTTAAAATCAATTTGGCCATCACCTGGCGAACGATAACGCCCTGCACGATTTACCCAACTTTGATATCCTCCAAAAGTGCCTTGTTTTCCTGTCGGATTAAACTCGGCATCTTTCACATGGAAAGCTTTGATTCGTTCGTGATAAAAATCGATATACTGAATATAATCCAACTGTTGCAACACAAAATGGGAAGGATCATAAAGGATACAGGCACGGTCGTGATTATTTACTGCTTTCAGAAACATTTCATAGGTTTCACCGTCAAATAAATCTTCTCCCGGATGAATTTCGTAACAAACATCCACACCGTTTTTATCAAATTCATTCAGGATTGGGAGCCAGCGATTAGCCAATTCTTTGAAACCTTCTTCAATTAAGCCCGGTGGTCTTTGAGGCCATGGATGAAAATATTGCCATAATAATGAACCGCTAAAAGTAGCATGTGCATTAAGTCCTAAATTTTGAGAAGCTTTTGCTGCATAATGCAATTGCTGTACCGCCCATTCTTGTCTTGCTTTTGGATTTCCTCGCAAAGCCTGCGGAGCAAATCCATCAAAAAAATCATCGTAAGCAGGATGAACAGCAACTAACTGACCTTGTAAATGAGTAGAAAGTTCAGATATTTTTAATCCATAAGAAGCAACAATTCCGGTGAGTTCATCAGCGTAGGTTTTGCTTTCTGCGGCTTTTTGTAAATCAATAAAACGGGAATCCAGCGTAGGTATTTGTATTCCTTTAAAATCGAGATTGGCAGCCCATTGACAAATTCCTTCCAAAGAATTAAAAGGTGCCTCATCAGAAATAAATTGTGCCAAAAAAACGGCAGGTCCTTGCATTGTGGTCATTTATTGTTTTTTTTAATTAAGTTTCTAAGTAGCTAAGATCCTGAGCTTCTAAGTTTCTAAGTTAGAAATTATCTTATTCTCTTAGTAGCTTAGCAACTTAGAATTTTAGAGACTAAATGAAATCCATTTTTCAGATGATTTTCCAGAAGCGATTACATTTTCTATAAAAGCCATTCCGCGAACACCATCTTGTACGGTTGGAAAATCCAGCATTAATGCTGTTGGTTCTTTACCGTCTAATTTTGATTGTAAAGTCAGCGCAAAATTTTTATATAAATTTCCAAATGCTTCTAAATATCCTTCAGGATGCCCACTTGGAATTCGGGTATTAAAAGCCGCGACAGGCGACAAATAACCGTTTCCGGTTCGGTATAACTGAGCAGGGGAGTCCAGCCATTTTACAATTAAAGTGTTAGGTTCCATTTGATGCCATTCCAGACCACCTTTTTCTCCATAGACCTTAATTTTTAAGCTATTTTCTTCACCGGCGGCAATTTGGCTGGCAACTAAAATTCCGTTGGCACCATTATCAAACTTCAGCAATACATTTCCGTCATCATCTAATCTTCTGTTCGTGACAACAGTATTAATATCGGCACAAATTTGAGTGATTTTCAATCCTGAAATGTATTCCGCTAAATGGGCAGCATGAGTTCCAATGTCTCCCATACAACCGCTAATACCACTTTTAGAAGGGTCAGTTCTCCAGGCGGCTTGCTTATTTCCGTCGTTTTCAAAGTCGGTACTCAACCAGCCCTGAGGATATTCGACCATTATTTTTCGAATCTTTCCTAAATGATTTTCAGCTACCAGGCTTCTGGCTTGCTTTACCATCGGATATCCGGCATACGTATGGGTTAAGCAGAGGTATAATCCTGTTTCTTTTACTTTTTGTTCTAACAATTTTGCTTCAGCCAGACTCAAAGTCATTGGTTTGTCTAGAACAACATGAAAACCATTTTCTAATGCCAGCATTGCAGGAGCAAAGTGGGCATGATTTGGGGTTACTATTGAAACGAAATCCATTCTTTGTTCAGGAGCGAGTTTTGCTTCCGTTTCTATCATTTGGGTGTAAGACTCGTAGCATTTATCTTCCGATAAACCCAATTCTTTACCCGATTCTAGGGATATTTCAGGATTAGAACTAAAAGCACCGCAGTGCAATTCGATTAATCCATCCATATTGGCAGCGATACGATGAACTGCTCCGATAAAAGCATTTTTACCACCGCCAATCATTCCCATTTTTAATTTTCTCATAATTGAATATCCTTGGATCTAAATATTTTTCTTTTTCAATTCTTTTACAGCATAATCGCAAGCTCTGGCAGTTAGCGCCATATAGGTTAACGAAGGATTCTGGCAGGCACTTGAAGGCATACAGGAACCGTCAGTAACAAATACATTACTTACTTCATGCATTTGGTTCCATTTATTCAGTACAGAGTCTTTAGGGTCATTCCCCATACGAGCTGTTCCCATTTCATGGATTGTCATTCCCGGATAACAGCCATTATCGTAAGCTTTTACATTTTTGACACCTGCAGCTTCGAGCATTTCAGCTGCATCATACATCATATCCTCACGCATTTTCGCTTCATTCTCTTTGTATTCACAGTCGATTGCCAATACAGGTTGTCCCCATTTGTCTTTTTTAGTATGATCGATATATACTTTGTTTTCGTAATACGGAAGCATTTCTCCAAAACCGCCCAGTCCCATAGTCCATGAATCAGCAGGTCTCGATAAAATTTCTTTGAAATCACCACCAAAGTCTAGTTCAGCTACTTCTTTATGCCAGTGGCCTCTGCTTGCTGCACCCTGATAGCCAAAACCACGTAAGTAATCTCTTTTATCGTCTTTAAAATTTTGGTATCTTGGAATGTAAATACCGTTGGCTCTTCGTCCATAAGTATATTTATCTTCAAAGCCTTCAACTGTTCCTTCAGCACCACATCTAAAATGGTGGTCCATTAAATTGTGTCCAAGTTGTCCGCTTCCATTGCCTAAACCATTAGGATGAGCCTCAGAAGTCGAATTCAATAAAACAAATGTTGAACCTAGAGTGGAACCGTTTACAAAAACAATTTTGGCATAAAATTCCATGGTTTCGTTAGTCTGAGAATCAATAACCATTACGCCCTTAGCTTTTTTTGTATCCTTATCATAAATGATATGATTGACAATTGAATAAGGTCGAACAGTTAGTTTTTTTGTAGCCATAGCAGCCGGCAATGTAGAAGACTGTGTACTGAAATAAGCGCCAAAGGGACAGCCTCTGCTGCATAAATTTCTGTATTGGCAGCTTCCTCTGCCTTCATGAGGTACAGTCAGGTTTGCAGTACGGCCAATGGTTAAAATACGGGATTTGTTATAGTGCTTCTCAATACGTTCTTTTACAGATTTTTCAACACAGTTCATATCCATTGGAGGCAAAAATTGACCGTCTGGCAGTAAATCCCAACCTTCGTTTTGACCACTTATTCCAGCAAATTTTTCCACATAATCGTACCAGGGAGCAATATCTTTGTATCGGATTGGCCAGTCATTTCCATGACCATCTTTGAGGTTATCTTCAAAATTGTGATCACTAAAACGGTAGCTCTGGCGTCCCCACATTAAAGATTTTCCACCAACGTGAAAACCTCTGTACCAATCAAAACGTTTGTCTTCTGTATAAGGGCACTCTAAATCGTTTACCCACCAGCTTTCATTTGCCTGAGTATAAGGATAATCTCTGGTTTGGACCGGATGTGTTTTTTTTTGTTCTTCGGTTAATTTTCCGCAGTAGGCAATTTCCCAGGGCGCTTTCATTGCAGAGTCATAATCTTTAATGTGCTCGATGTTTTTTCCACGTTCCAGCATTAACACTTTTAAACCTTTTTGAGTTAATTCTTTGGCCGCCCATCCACCACTTATTCCTGAACCTATAACAATTGCGTCATAGGTATTTTGTTTCTTTAGATCAGTATTGATATTCACGAATGTCTTTTTAGTAATTAATTAAAAGGGCTTGTCTTTATATTGCCCAGGCTTTTTGTCCCGGAACGTAATCGACATTACCATCATATTTGCCTGGTATTGGTAAATACTCTCTGGCGATTGTACAGCCAATTTCTGAAGAAAAATAGCCTAGTAGGGTTAAGTCTCTCGCAATCAAAAAGAATGAAGGTTCTTTATTGTTATCGATAGACTCTTGCCTTAGATCAGTCACTAATGATTTTTTTTCTTCACTACTAAGGCTTAAGAATTCTTTGTTGAATTTAGTTTTACTTTTTGCCAGCATATTGTCAAATCCATTTTTAAAAACTTGTTGTAATTCCGGAGGATAACAATCTTTTATAACTAATGGAATAAAGGCACCAACTCCAGCTGCTTTCGCTCCGGGAGAGTTTGTTGTTGTTGGTAAAATTATTTCTGAAAATTCAGCTAAGATTTCTTCATCAGTGGCTGAAAACGAATAAGTGTTGTTTAGGGGATCAAATACAGTAAAACTTTCAAATAAAACGCCCATCGTTGTGGCAGAAAGTGCTCCTCCCAACAAATAAGCAAACTTTTTAAGTGCTTCTCTTCTTTCCATTACAAAATATTAAAAAGGATGATTAATTATTGAAGATAATTTAATTATCAATCAATTACAATAATAGTGAAAAAACTGATGTATCAATATTGTATGTATTAAATAAATAGTAAAAATTTATAATTGTCATTTAATAAAACGTTTTAGTAAATATTTTTTTAATGCAAATTCAATCTTGTTGTAATAAGTTAGGAAAATGCAAAATTTTAAGATTTAATTTTTTAAATTAAATTTCTAAGTGCGGTTTTTTAATCAAAAAATTCTTGTTATTTTAAAATAAATGGAATGTTTGTGCTGTGTTTGAAGAAAAACAATGCAATTACTCTTAAAAAATAATCCAAAAATCTTCCAAATAAAAATGCCCTGTCCTGAGATAATAATCATGTAAAAACATAAATTATTAATCTTTATAAAATATGTCTTTTTACCACTTTAATTTAAGTATAAAAAGAAGATTGATTTCGTATTTATGTCGTAAGAATGAAATATCTCATTTCATTACAAAATATGCAATTACACGGTCGTAAGATATTGTTTAGTTATAAAATTATAGATAAAAATAAATTTATTTAAAATTTATAATAAAAATTATATCAAATTTATAATTTTAATTCTAATTAGTAAAACGATTTAGTAAGTTTGTACAGCAACTTAAAAATAAAAGCGGACTTATATATTTTAAGTCAAAAGAATAAAACCAAAAACTGAAATTAAAATATTTTACAGATGAATAAACTAAATAGGAGTATAATACTTATTGTGGCAGCGGCGCTTTTTTCGAGTTTTGCAGTGATAAGAAAAAGTGATAATTCAAAGAATAATTATTATAAAAGTGAGATGGAAAAACTCCATACTGCAATTGAAAGTAATTTTCACGATAGCGTTTCTGGTTATTATTTCGTCGATTTAGATCCTGCAAAAAGAGAAACAAAATTTGGGCATAAAAGAGAGTATAGCTGGTTATGGGCACTTTGCGCTATGTTTGAAGCCACAAATGAAATTGAAAAAATAGATAAGAAAGCGGCTTTAGTTGATAATATTTTTAAAAGTATGCAGCCTTATTACGATCCGGCTCCGCCAAAACCGGGATATGGAGAATACATCGTAAATCTGAGCAAAGGACAACGGTACTATGATGATAATCAATGGATTGGAATAACAAGTTTGGAAATTTATGAACGAACTGGAAATAAAGCTTATTTTGATTTAGGAAAGTCGATGTATGATTTTATGATGACAGCATCAGACAATGCGCTTGGAGGCGGATTGTACTGGAGAGAAAATGATTTTGAAACGAAAAATACCTGTTCAAACGGACCTGGAATTATTGTTGCACTTAAAATGTACAAAGCAACAAAAGACAAAGTTTACCTTGAAAATGCTGTAAAAATATATGACTGGACGTATGAAAAACTACAAACACCTACAGGCTTATTTTACGATAATATAAAAGTAAAAGATGGTAGTATTGGAGAAGTTGTGTTTTCTTATAATTCAGGGACAATGCTTCAGTCAAACGTTTATTTATATGAAATCACAGGTGACAAAAAGTATCTGGAAAGAGCCAATAAAATAGCAGACAGTTCGTTGCTTTATTTTTATTCAGATGATAAATTTAGAGATGGTTACTGGTTTAACGCCGTGTTATTGCGTGGATATCAGCATCTTTTAAAATATAATAAAGATTTAAAATACATCTCCGGATTTAAAAAGTGTCTTGACAATACCCTGAAGGAAAACAAAAATGAAAAAGGACTGTTTACAGGAAATGATGGTGTATATAATTTAGTAGAACACGGCGGAATGCTTGAAATTTTAGCCCGATTCGCTTATCTTCAAGACCACTATAATTTAGCTGCTAAAAAATAATTTATAGACGTTCTATACAATATAAAATATCATGAATAAATTGCAATTGATTGTTTGCCTGTCTTTTTTATCGTTGACGTGTTTAGTAAGTGAGAATGTATTTTCTCAAAATTCGAATGCTGCTAAAAAATCTTTTATCAGCAAAGAGCAAATTGGACAGGTTGAGGGACATGATGTTTTTCAATATACCTTGCAAAATAAAACGGGGATGCAAGTTCAGTTAATTACGTATGGAGCAGCAATTACCAATATCGTAACACCAGATAAAAACGGTAAAATGAGCAGTGTGGTACTGGGTTTCGATTCACTTTCTCAATATGCAGGTAATGATAATTCCCTAATGGGGTCTACCGTTGGCCGTGTTGCTAATCGAATTTCAAATAAAAAATTCACACTTGACGGACAAGAATATAGGTTGTCTTCTGACATTCACGGCGGTGTAAATGGTTTTGATAAACGCGTTTGGGAAGGCAAAGAGATATCGAAAAAGAATGAACCTGCCGTTGAAATGACTTATTTAAGCAAAGATGGAGAAGAAGGTTTTCCTGGTAACTTATTGGTTGTGGTGACTTTTACACTCAAAAACAATAATGATTTGGTTATTGATTACAAAGCAACTACTGATAAAGCAACTCCGCTTGTGCTCACGAATCACACTTATTTCAATCTTTCTGGCGGACAGGACAGCAAAGCTCTAAATACAGAATTAACCGTTCTGGCGGATCAATTTTTGGAATACGGAGATGGTAGTATGCCAACCGGAAAGATTCTGGATGTGAAAGGTACTCCATTTGATTTTACTTCAGCCAAAACGATCGGAAAGGATATAGAAAAAGTACAGCAATATACGCACGGTTACGATGTAACTTTTGCTTTACGAAACCAAACAGGCAAATTAGCTTTAGCAGCAAAAGCTTACGAGCCAGTAAGCGGAAGAGAATTAGAAGTTTACACCACTGAACCGGGCGTGGTGTTTTATTCTGGAAATTGGCTGACTGAAAAAGTAAAAGGACGAAACGGTGTGGCTTATACTAAAAATGGTGCCTTCTGTCTCGAAACACAACATTATCCAAATTCCATTAATACGCCAGCTTTTCCAAATACTGTTGTGGGACCTCAGGAAACTTTTACTTCTCAGACTATTTACAAGTTTATTGTTAGGAAGTAAAGAGGCATTTAAAATCAGGCAGGTATAATGGAATTGTACCGTGTCACATAAATAAAAATAAATCACTTAAATTTCTATTATGAAAAAGTTTTTAAGCATATTAATTATAAGCTTAAGTTGTATATTCAATGCGGCTTATTGCCAAAAAGAGCAAAAAAAACTTTCCGATTATGTAAATCCAAATATAGGTACAGCTCATAGCCGATGGTTTTTTTATACTCCGGCTGCCGTGCCATTTGGATTGGCAAAATTAGGACCTTCTACTAATGCCCACTATGGTAATGAGCAAGGTTGGGAAGCGACAGGGTATGATGATCGTGATACTTCTATTGAGGGCTTTGCCTGTCTGCATGAATTTCAGGTTGGAGGAATAGTCCTGGCGCCTTCTGTCGGTAAATTACAAACAATTCCCGGAAAGCTTGAAAATCCAGATGAAGGTTACCGTTCCCGATTTGACAGAAAAGATGAATACGCAACTTCCGGATATTATTCAGTTTTATTAAAAGATTATGCGATAAAAGCAGAACTGACTGCTACAAAAAGAGTAGGTTTTCAGCGTTACACTTTCCCAAAATCAAGTGAATCTCATATTATTTTTGATATAGGAAACAGACAGGGAGAAAGCGGTGCAGTAAAAGAATCAAAGGTAATGATGACCGAAGATGGTCGTATTGAAGGATATGTAATTACCAATCCAGAATATGTAAAAAAATATCAGGCTGGTGCCGAAGTTGCTATGTATTTTTCTGCTGTTCTGGATAAAAAACCGAAAGTTTTTGGAGTATTCAACAAGAAAGAGACACAAGCCGACAAAAAGGAGATTTCCGGAGTTGGAGCTGGTTTATATCTAACTTTTGATACCAAAGAGAATGAAGCAATTACGGTAAAAGTAGGACTCTCTTATACTTCAATAGCTAATGCCCGCCTAAACTTAAATTCCGAAGCTAAAAACACCAATTTTGATCAGGCAAAAAAAGAAGCATTATCCACATGGAATGAATATTTGGGAAGAATTACTGTTGAAGGGAAAAATGAAACAGATAAAATTAAATTCTATACAGGCTTATATCATGCCCTATTGGGAAGAGGACTATACAACGATGTCAATGGAGCTTACCCAATGAACAATGGAGCTATTGGACAAATACCGTTAGACAACAACGGGACTCCTAAACACAATTGTTATAATACAGATGCAATTTGGGGAGGATTCTGGAATTTAACCCAATTATGGGCCTTGGCGTATCCGGATTACTATGCTGATTGGGTACAAGGTCAGCTACTTGTTTATAAGGATGCTGGCTGGCTTGGAGACGGACTTGCAAATAGTAAATATGTTTCGGGTGTTGGTACAAATTTTACAGGATTAGCAATCGCTTCTGCTTATAATTCAGGTATTCAAAATTTTGATGTCGCGCTAGGTTATGAAGCGGCATTAAAAAATGAAATTACATGGAAAGACAGGATTGAAGGTGCTGGAAAAATGGATGTGAAGCAATTTATAGAACAGGGCTACTCACCACAAATAGACGATATCGGTTTTAATACTATTACTGCAGGTTCTGGATTTTCAGCTTCGCATACATTAGAATATTCCTATAGTGCTTTTGCAGTGGCACAATTTGCAAAATCATTAGGAAAAACTAAGGACTACGAGCAATTAATAAAATTGTCCAAAGGCTGGAAATTATTGTATGATAAAGAAAGTAAATTTATACGTCCTAAATATGCCGACGGAAAATTTGTCGATAATTTTGATCCTGCACAACCGTGGCGAGGTTTTCAGGAAGGAAATGCGTGGCAGTATACTTTTTACGTTCCTCACGATATAGAAGAATTGGTAGAAACGCTTGGTAAAGACACTTTTAATGACCGATTAGAAAAGATTTTCGAAGCTTCTCAAAAAAATGTATTCGGTGGCGGTACTAAAATTGATGCGTTTGCAGGATTATCAGGACTCTATAATCATGGAAATCAGCCTAATTTGCATATTTCATGGTTATTCAATTTTTCTGGAAAACCCTATTTAACTCAAAAATGGGTACATGCTATTTGTGATGAATTTTATGGAACTGAAGGAATTCATGGCTATGGTTATGGGCAAGATGAAGATCAGGGACAATTAGGTTCATGGTATGTAATGTCGTCTATTGGTTTATTTGATGTAAAAGGCCTAACCGAGATAAATCCGTCTTACCAGATAAGTAGTCCACTGTTTGATAAAGTAACCATAAAATTACCGAAATCATTGAACAGAAAAGACTTTACAATTCAGGTAGCTAATAATTCTAAAAAGAATGTTTATCTGCAAGAAGTAAGGTTTAACGATTCGGATTTAAAGAATTTAAAAATAAGCCTGGAGGACATTAAAAAAGGAGGACTTATAAAAATGGTGGTAGATGAAAAGTCGAGTCAAAAATGGTCTCATTAATCTTTAAGAAAAAAACAGGCATAATTATGGATTGATTTCACTAGGGCATTTGATGAAACAAAAAGGAACGGGGCACTGGGGAAAAAACATAATATCGCTTTAAAACCTTTCAGAATAAAATATTTAATATCAAAACAAGCTACTTTCAAATCTCTGATAAAAAATAAAATTATTTTGCGCCGGTTAAGCAAAATGGAAGCTGTCTCAAAATTGAGGCAGCTTCTTTTTAAAGGTAGGTATAGATACAGCCCGTTATTTTTTTATCGACTTTTTCTTTTGATTGCTTTGTGCCGAGGGATATTTTGCAAAAGAGAGGGCGAAACTAAAATCACCAAATTTATTATTGTTTGTACTATCTGGTGGATAAGGAGCTATGGAGCTATAAACATGGCAGTTAAAGCAGGTTTTACTTGATTGTACGTAGGTTTCCATTGTTGAATTAGCTACTATAGACGCCCCGCTTGACATTGATGATTGATTTATTTTTCTTGGTATAGGAATAGGTTTTTGTGGATCTGGCTCAGGTTGTTGTGACCAGATCACATCTACTAACTGATAATATTGCCAAACTGAATTAGGATAAAATTTTTGGATGTTTTGTTGCATCAGAGCATTGATAGGAGCCGCGTCGATTGGATCGATTTTATTTATCCGTGTAGTTTGTGTGGGTACAGGGCCAGCCTGATTAAGATAATAGGGGGGAGGTGTATTTGGTTTGCAGCTGACCACTTTAGTTGAATCTCCGGTAGCAGTTTTAATAGTTACATTTTGATTTGTACAACTAGGATTGTAAAAATTATAACCATATTGAGATGGTGGTGTACCGCTTAAGTTGCTTTGATCTGGAGCATTGTCGATCTGTTCAAAAGTAGCCCATACCCATGTAGGCTGATTTTGGGTTTTATGCAATATATGAAGCCCTACAAGTGCTACCACAGTAGTTCTTAGTTTTTTTGTAATAGGATCCAATACAGTGGCATTTGATAGTTTATACCTTTGCCATTTGGGAGATTTTATATCTGTAACTTCCATCCACGCTGCTTTTAATTCAATTGCACCAACAATTTTAGTACCATATTGACCCTGAGGAAAATTAATGGGCTGGTTTAGTTTAACGGTGTCATGTTGTACTTGTGCGTTATAAAATCCTTTTTGGACAATAAAATCATAATAGTCTTTGTTCAGCATAATTTCGTACCATACATTGGTACTGTTTTGTGCACCCAGCCAACTTGGTTTATTAAATGGCTCTGCCTGATTTGGGCTAAAATTTACTTCGGCATCATTTTCTTCAATTTTACTGACAAATGTAAGGAGCTTGGTTTGTGTTTTCTTAAGCAAAAGTTTTTGTGATTTGAAAAGACTGCTATATTCATTTGAGACTAAAGTTCCCCATGCAGGTGGTTTTGAGCCATCATCAGGAAATAATACTTCTCGTGGCATATAAGTTTCCCATTGTACAAAGTTAAGATCTTTTGGTGCACCAAAACTGGCATTAGGATCAGTAGGCCAGTTTAAGGCAATGAACTCCTGCCAGGCAAAACAATCTGCCTGTGGCTGAACCGTAAATGAAAATAAATCACCTGGAACTGTATTATTGAAATTGATAGGGATAATAGTGCTTGGTAAACTTGTAGAATAACAATTACAAGTATTAGTTTGTGATGCAGGGATAGATGTGTAGGCAGATTTTTTATTTCCAAATTCTGTTTTTGCAGCAATAACTGCCAATGGAATTATGGCAAGACCTATCCAGAATATTTTTTTAGAAAATGTAGTTTTTAAATTCATTGTTTTTAGTATTAAATGAAATAAAAAGGGGAAAATTATAAGGCTTAAAGTATTTCTTCTGACCTGCATTTCCCCCATAATAGTAGATCTGGTAAAGATTATCCAACTGTAATTTTTACTGTTATATAGCCAATGTTATCTGCAAAGCCTGCTCCGTAGATACCATTTAAATCATCATTAATGCACAACTGCAATTCACCCTGAAGGTTTGCGGGTACAGTAGCGCCCATACCAATAAAAAAGATGGTTCCGTTTACTTTTCCAATTAGAGAGCCTTCATTTTGACCCGGCATTGTATAGCCTGCCTGAGCAGCAATAAAGTATGGATTTCCCGAAGCATTATACAATTGTCCACCATTGTCATATGGATTTGCTGTCCAAAGACCATCTTGATAAGCAACATTGACCGGAGTTTCAGGTTGTACAATTACACCTGTATTTTGCCATTTAACATTGGCTTGTATTTTTGTAGGCGATACAGTAAGCAATGCGGGCATTGCGGGACTTTGCTGTTGCCCGGGATTGGTAATAAAAACTCCATGAGGACCCGCAGCGGCATTCAGACCTACACTTACACTAATAAATAATGCAGTATAGGTGTTGGGCATACTGTTTCCCGGTACAGCATAGGTAATATCACTTTGGACAGAATTTACAATTGCTGTAATGTTAGGATCGTCAAAACTTACCGTTGGATAAGTAGAAGGATTACCAGCACTGGCAGTACAAGTATCGCAAATCAACACCATATTGACTCCGTTTGCTGAATTAAAGATTGTTGGCGGAATGAAGGTACTGTTACTCAAAAGAGAAATAGGATTATTCACAGGATTTGGTACACTTGTATTGTACATAGCATTAAAATAATCCTGATAAAAAAGTTGTAAAGGCTGGGCAAAAGTGACATCGGGCGTACCCACAGCATCATAACCTTGTGGAACTGTTGGACTATCATAACCACTGGCAACAATTTGCATTTTAAAAGTTGACGCGACTTGAGATCCCCATTGAATTTTTTCTTTATTTATATATATATCGCTGATAGTGTAGTTTTTACCTGCCGGAACTTCAAATACAGCGTGTAATATAAAATTACCCGGCATTTGGTTACCATACTGATCATTCAGGTTTTTAGATCCGCGTACAATATTCCAGAATGTAGCAGCATCTGTACCATCGGGAGTACTATAATTTGTGAAATCAGGCATTTGGATATAAAGCCCCGGTGGATCTGCAAGAGTAACTACCTGTGAAGGTAAATTTGGGATTATTGTATGACCAGTAACAAGATTGTTTACAGTACCTCCAATATTGGGATCACTATTTCGATTTTTTTGTCCGTATTGGGCATCACATAGTAAGTTATTATATAACCTAGAAGGCCAGGCCGTATTCCCTGTTGTACCTGACGGATTATTACGCTGTACGGTTGCTGCAGTAGCCAGCCCAATTTCTGTTTGCAAAGTGTTAGGTGTGCTGGTTAAATGTATGGCACCTCCCAAATTATCGTTTGATACCGGTCCGCTGTTCCATTTATTTAATGGATTATAAATTGGTCCCCCTGTAACAGGGTTTACGGCACCCGGCAAACTTAAATCTTCTAAGGTGATTTGCGGCTTATTTAATATAGACTGATAAAGCGTTAATACCTTGTTGGGATCAATAAGCCAAAGACTATTCCAGTATTCCGGATTTTCACAGGTAAAATCAATACGTGTAATTTTATTTTGGGAATTACGGGTTACTGCCCATTCACAATACTCATCCTGCCAGCCTCTTGGACCATAAGGAAAGTAAGGTATAGTTTTGGTAGGTGTGGTGCATGGATTGTTATTAATTAAATTTATCATGTTACCGGTATCTGCCATTTGGTTTAATTGATCTTGCGAAGCATCCGGGAAATTAAAAGCTAGTCTTCCCGGAAAAGCAAACCAGGTAACATTGTGGACAGTACTTTTTGGATTGTTTTTTACCGGATTGTAGTAATTTGTAACAGCTGGAGTATTGGTAGAATTCCACGGGTTGCTTAACATTCCCTGTTGCGTAAATTCATCCAGATTTGCACTCCACAGTTCATTCAACGCAGTTTGCTTTGAAGAATCACCGTAAAAATCCTGAATACCAGCTGGTGTTCTAAATTGAAAATTGCTGTTTGCTTCATTGATAACAGCAACATCCTCTTGCTCGTTTGTGTTTTTGGTTTCCATAATATTAGTTTATTTTTTGTGTTAGTCCTACTCGTATGGCTTTTCAGAAGTCGCCCCTGTTTTTTGAAGTGGATTCAGGACTCCACTTTTTTTTAAGGCTTGAATTGGGAATTTTATGGTGTACAGAAAGAGTTGTACAATAGAGGAGCTTATAAGGGTAATTTTTTCAGTAGTAAAATTAAAAACAATTAATGTAAGAATTTAGCGTAAAAATACCTGTTTTAATTTGTTGATTGTTAAATAATTGTAAATAAAGGATGATAATTTTGCTACAATTAAAATGAAAGAAGCTGTCTCAAAATTGAGGCAGCTTCTTTTATTTTAGTTTGTTTTTAAGCTTTTTTAACATACTGTTTTTCTATCTTATAAGTGTTATTTATAAGGTATAAAAATTATTAATTTGATTTATATTACAAGATTAAGCAATTTTGTCCTGTCAATAAGAAGTAAAACTTAGACGTTGAAAAAAATATCCATCATAAAGCGAAAATTTGCCATTTCATCGCGAAAAGCTTTAAAAGATCTTTGCTTTATAGAATTGACATCATAATATTAGTAACCAATTAGAAAATTAAAATTTAACAATTAAAACGTAAAAAAAATGAAAACCAATTTAAAAACAATCGTAACAAGTCTTGCAGTGTTCTTAGTAGTAATAGCAACTGCATTTTCTCAAAGCCAAAGAAAACCCGGAGGTTTAGAAAGAGAAGAATTTATTGAAGTAGAAAAAAATGTAAAATTGCACGTAACAGATTTGGGAGTAGGTAAACCGGTGGTCTTGATTCATGGATGGCCTCTAAGTGATGCAATGTATGAATACCAGTATGCAGCGCTTCTTGAAAAAGGGTATCGCGTGATCGGAATTACATTGAGAGGTTTTGGTCTTTCAGACAAACCGGGTGGTGCTTACAATTATGATGTATATGCAGATGACATCAAAGTAATTTTAGACAAACTTAAAATTGAGAATGCAACTATCGGCGGATTCTCTATGGGAGGTGCCACTGTGATTCATTATGTAGCCAAATACAATGGTGCCCATGTTTCAAAATTGGCTTTGTTTGGTGCAGCAGCTCCACTATGGACTAAAAGAGCGGATTTCAATTATGGATTCTGGACTAAGGAAGATGTAAACGGTTTAATCGCACTAAACAATACCAACAGACCACAGTTATTTGAGAGTTTCGGAAAGATTTTTCCAGCCAATGAAAGCAGTGTATCTCCTGGTTTAGGTGCATGGTTGGGTACAATTCAGGCACAGGCTTCTCCTTTTGCTATGGGAGAATCTCTAAAAGCACTTCGTGATTCTGATTTGAGAGAAGATTTGAAAAAGATCAAAATACCGACTCTTATTTTACATGGTACTCAGGACAAAATATGTTCTTATGAACTAGCAGAGCAGATGCATAAATCAATTGCCAATTCAACTTTAGTGCCTTTTGAGAAAAGCGGTCATGCCTTATTTATTGAAGAGCTTCCTAAATTCAATTCAGAATTAATCAAATTCATTCAATAAGCACTATATAATCAAAAAAGGCTGTCTTTGAAAAGATAGCCTTTTTTAGTTTGTGCAACTTTTTTATAACCTTAATTTTAATTCAAATGAAAAATATATTACTGCTACTGCTTTGTGTGGCAAACTTTAGTCTCTCGGCACAGACTGCCGATCAAAGAATCAAGCAATTGGAGATTCAATTGCCAGAGCTTCCTGATGCGCTAGGGAGTTATGTGGATATGGTTCAGGTAGGAAAGATAATTTATCTCTCAGGAAAAGGCCCCCTTAAAGCCGATGGTACTTACATCAAGGGAAAAGTAGGGCAAGATCTAACCACCGATCAGGGCTATCAGGCAGCAAGGCTTACAGCCATTAATCAATTGGCAGTACTTAAAAAAAACCTGGGGAGTCTGGACAAAATCAAGCGAATTGTCAAAGTTAACGGCTATGTCAATGCGGCGCCTTCCTTTAGCGAACAATCCAGGGTTATCAATGGTTTTTCGGATCTCATGACCACAATATTTGCCGAGAAGGGCAAACATGCACGCACTTCGGTTGGAGTGGCTTCATTACCGCAGCAGATGGCTGTCGAAGTAGAGATGATTGTAGAGATCAAATAAAGGTCTTGTTCACCCTGCTTTTGACCGCAATTCCCATGGGGAGGGCTCTCAGCGTCTGATTTACTTTGAGGGCATGTTTACAGTAAAGCAGCAACTGCTCTCGGTAGTACTTTTTTGATGCGTCTTACTGATTTTAAACTGCTGCGTCTTTACGGGCTTCGCAGTCTGGATTATCAGTTTTGCTTTTTCGTCCTGAGTCCCGGCCACACCCTGATGCGATGTGAGTATGCATTTTTGGTCCGTACTCCATTATGGGATTTTCTTTTTAGGCGCTATGTGCAAAAGGTGCTGCAGGATCGTATTAGTGCGTTTTTAGTTTCCATGTCCAAAAAACTTTCCTATTGCAGCGATTTTCAACAAGCAGAGGGTATTAACTTTTTGAAGGAAAAAGAAAGTTATTAAAAAACTTGAATTCCCTGATTTTGCTGAGTGTTTTATTTTGTGTTCTCTAAATGACTTCATAACATCTCAGAGACGTAATGTTAATACAATGTTTTATAATCGGAACATTTTATTAATGTAACCGTAACCTTATCGACCTACCCTGATTTCTAATTTTGAAGACATATTATAAAACAACACACTGTACTATATGTCATTTTTAAAATTAAGAATACATCAAAAAAAAATAATGAGAGTTGGTGCTTTTACTACCCTCGTACATTCAGTAAATAATGCAAAACAAATGTGTTATGTATAAGAAGTTTACTGATGAAGAACTTGTTGAATTATTACGACAAGGGAAGGACAAAGCGTTTGATGAATTGTACTTTCGTTATCGGGATGTATTGGTTCGCTTTGTTTATATGCGAATGAAATCTGTTCCGGTTTCTGAAGAAATTGTTCAGGAGGTTTTTACTACGATTTGGGAACGTCGAAAGACTTTAGTTATTCAAAAGAATTTTTCAGCTTATATCTACACTTCAGTTCGATATATGACTTTAGATTATATAAAGTCACATACTATTACCGACCAATATATCAAGGAGGTTGTCCAGAGAAGCAATAATGAGTATAGCAGTACTAGTACAACTGAAGCTTCTATCTACTATGAAGAGCTACAAGAAGCGGTAGATAAAGCCACTTCCTTACTTCCCAAAAAATCCAAAGAAGTTTTTATTCTGAGTCGCATTAAACACTACACTAATAAAGAGATAGCCCAAGAACTTAATGTTTCGCACGAAACCGTAAAGTATCATATTGCTTATGCGTTAAAATTTATGCGAAGCTATTTGGGCGAATTCAACTAACAACAGATTTACAAATTTAAGGTTTGCGCTTTTTTTCTTAACAAAAGCGTAACCTTATCAACCTACCCGAAATCAACATTTCCGAGACATACTAATAAAGAGTTAAACAACTTATAATGCTTAAAAATTTACATCAAGATATAAAGCTTTTTTTAGAAGGTAAACCTTCCTTAAAAGGAGAAGAAATATGGAATAACTGGTACGATAACCAGAAAGATTTTTTTGATCCCACTGTAATTATTGAATCTGATCGTTCAAAATTAAAAATGGAAATCAGAAAAATAAAAAAATCAAAGAAGGTGTTTTTTCTTCAGAATAAAAATTGGGCTATAGCAGCTTCTCTGTTATTATTAATGGGGCTTTCCTTTCTTGTTTATCAATCATCTGTAAGCACAATTACCAAACAATATGCTACAAAGCCTGGAGAACACGCTAAAATAATGTTAAGTGACGGAACTAAAATTTGGCTAAATGCAGGAAGTCTTTTAAAATATCCTGCCCAATTTAAAGGAGATACAAGAGAAGTTTATTTAACCGGTGAAGCTTTTTTTGATGTTGCCAAGGATAAAAAACATCCTTTTATTATTCATACAGATAAAATGGATACCAAAGTTTTAGGAACCAGCTTTAACGTTCAGGCATATCCGGATCATACGACACAAGAGGTTTCTGTTTTAACCGGAAGAGTAAATGTAAAATCGATTGTTACCCAAGAGAATGTGTATGTAACTCCCGGTCAGAAAGTGGTTTTTAAATCGCAAAATAATAAACTGAAAGCCTTTACAGATATTCCGGTGAATTCCATTTCGCTATGGCGAAAAAACATCATTGTTTTTGAAGATGCTCCTTTGCCAGAAGTCATTGCAACAATTAATCGCAATTATAATGTAACGGTCGAAATTGGAAACAAGAATTTAAACAATTTAAAAATAAGCGCCTATTTCAAAGAACTACCTGTTGATGAGGTTGTTGCTTTAGTGTGCAATATCATAAACGCTGATTATAAACAGGAATCGGGAACTTACATCATACGATAACTTTTAAGAATCAAAAGAAACAATCTACGTAGAAAACCAATCAATAATCAAGAACAATTAAAAATTAAAAACATGACTAAAAAGCAAATGCGGTTTGTCGTAAACTGTAAGAGCGTTAAAAAATCTGTATTGATCAAAGCACTTCTTTTTGTGGTTTTATTCTTTATCGGATTAACAGCAAAAGCAGCCAGCGTAGATATCGGTAAGAGAGTTACTTTAAGAGTAGAGAATGAAAGTATCAAAAATGTTTTTCAGAAAATAGAAAAGCAGGCAGATGTACATTTTATGTATGAAACCAATCAGGTTAATACCAATCAAAAGATTAGTTTAAAACTGAATAATGTCACAATAGAGCAGGCATTAGATAAAATATGCAGCAATTTTTCGCTCAAATATGAAATTGTAAGCAATAATATAGTCATCAAAAAAAGCCACAAAATTTCTGATGCTGGTCAAAATAAAATCAGCATTTCAGGAACGGTTTACGGCAGTAATGATGGAATGCCACTGCCAGGTGTTGGTATTAAAGATAAAGGTTCTGATGCAGCGGCAACGACAGATTTTGATGGGACTTTTAAAATTGAAATAAATGCATCTGAAGCCATTCTTATTTTTTCGTATGTTGGATATGTTGATCAGGAGGTGAAAGTGACAGCGGCCGATAAAAACATCACGATCAAATTAGTAGCCGACGTGAAACAACTGCAAGAAGTTGTAGTTATGGGGTATGGAAGTGTAAAAAAGAGTGAAGTTTTAGGGTCCGTAGGATCTGTTTCTATGAAAGAAACTTCAAGCAGAACATACAACAGTGCTGCAGAATTACTACAAGGTACAGTTGCGGGTGTTACGGTGCTTAGTAATGGTGGTGACCCAACGGCTGAACCTACAATTAATATTCGAGGAATTGGTTCTTTGAATGCCGAAACGCCTTTGATTGTTCTGGACGGAATTATCTACAGTGGTTCTTTGAATACCTTAAATCCAAATGACATTGCTTCAATAAGTGTTTTGAAAGATGCTGCTTCTGCGGCAATTTACGGTGCAAGGGCTTCTGGTGGTGTAATTTTAATTACTTCTAAAAAAGGAGTTTCGGAGCGTATTAATCTAAATGTAAATTATCAGGGAGGTTTTCAAAACGTAGCCAAAAAGCTTGATGTTCTTAATGCAGCTGAATATGCCGATGCTATGAACTTAGCCAGAGATAATGCAGGTATGCCAAGAATTCCGGCTTTTGATCCTGCATTTGAACCAACTGCGAGAACTACAAAAACAAACTGGATGGATGAAATTTTTCATACTGGTGAAATTCAGGATTTGTCCCTTTCTATAAATGGTAAAACAGAAAAATCTAATTTCTTTGTTTCAGGAAGTTATAGAAAAAATGAAGGGATTTTATTAAATACTTTTGGTGAGCGTTATACAGCAAGAGCAAACTCCTCTTTTAAATTAGCGCCAAATTTCACCATTGGAGAAAATTTATCTTATTCGTTAACTAACGGTCAGAGTGCCAATACATCAAGCGGTTATACAGGTGCAATTTTGGCAGCCATTTTTTATCCGCCAAATGCAACAATATACAGAGAAGATGGTTCAGGACAATTTGGCGGAGTTCCGGAGAAATATATTGGTTCTTATGGAGATGTTATCAATCCAGTTGCCTATTTGAAAAGATTGGATAACAGAAATCCTGTATCGACCATTTTGATCAATCCTTATGCAGAATGGGAAATCATCAAAGGTTTAAAAGTAAAAACAAATTGGGGTTACACCAGGATTCAGGATAATGCAAAAGACTTTGCAGTAAAAATAACAGAGCCGGGAAAAATATTTGACTTTAACAGATTAACGCAAAAGTCAATTACAACCACTGATTTATTAGGGGAACAAACAATTTCTTACGAAAAATCTTTTGGAAAACACAATTTCAAAGCTTTAGCCGGATATACCTATCAGGAAACAAAGAGAGAATTTTATACGGTCGAAGGAACAGGTTTTGATAACGAAGATCCATCGCAGCGTTATTTGCTAAATGCAAAATTAATTCAGCAAACCGCAGCAGGATTTTCTGATGAAATTATTTCATCTTATGTTGGAAGGTTAAATTACGATTTTAATCAAAAATATTTATTCTCAGGAATTGTTCGCCGTGACGGAACTTCAAAACTTTTATCAGAGAATCGCTGGAAAGTTTATCCTTCTGTTTCTGCAGGATGGTTAATTTCTGAAGAAGAATTTATGAAAAACATTAACCCAATCGTAAGCAATTTAAAACTGCGAGCAAGTTGGGGACAAATAGGAAATTTAGGAAATCTTGGACCTTACCAATTTAGTGTACCATTGAATCAGACTCAGGCTTTAATTGGTTCAACTCCGGTAATTAATTACGGTTATGCCGAAGGTGAATTATCAAATCCTAACTTAAAATGGGAAAGCTCAGAGCAGACAAACATTGGTTTGGATTTTGCAATGTTAAACAATAGCCTGATCGGATCTGTAGATGCATACGTAAAAAAGAACAAAGACATGTTGGTTCGGGATCAGCTTCCGGGTGTTTCAGGAACTCCACAAGGTAGAATTGTAAATTCTGGAGATGTTGAAAATAAAGGTATTGAAGCTAGTTTGACGTATCAAAAAACGCGCGGAGAATTTAAGTTTGATGTAACGGCAAATGCTGCATTTTTAAGCAATAAAATTGTTTCTATTAAAGATGATTTAACTTCTCTTGAACCTTTAAATAGTAGTCGCGTTCGTAGTTTGCCTTTAGCCAATATTTATCAGGTTGGAAGCCCGGTTGGTGCTTATTACGGATATGCTACAGACGGATTATTTCAAAGTAATGCCGATGCAAAAGCATATGTAAACAGTTCTGGTACAGTATATCAGCCAAATGCAGTTGCAGGAGATATTAAATTTAAAGATGTAAACGCAGATGGTGTTATCAATAACAGTGACAGAGTAGTACTTGGAAATCCGTTTCCAAAAACAACTTACAGCTTAAATGCGAACTTTAGATATAAAGGTTTTGATATGAATATCTTCTTTAACGCAGTAGCAGGAAACAAGATGTTTAATGCTGTAAAATATACAGGTCTGAACGCTTCTTTCCCAGGATATAATTTATTGGCGGATTCTAAAAACGCATGGTCGCCAACAAATACAGATACCAATATTCCGGTTCTTTCTTCAACAGATAACAACAATAACTTCGGGAGAATCTCTGATTTTTATATCGAAGATGCTTCATTCATAAGATTAAAAAATGTTTCGATTGGTTATACGGTTAAAGAAAATTGGCTGAACGGAAAAGCGAAACTTAGATTTTTTATTTCGGGACAAAATTTATTTACAATTACGAATTATTCCGGAATGGACCCTGAAGTTGGTCTAAGCAACTTTGGTCTTGACTTGGGTAAATATCCACTTTCCCGTATTTATATGACGGGTGTAAATGCTACTTTTTAAAAAAATATAAAACAAATAAAATGAAAAATTTAAGTCTTTTATTATTGAGTTTTGTGCTTTTACTAGGCACTTCGGCTTGCGAAAGTGAACTTGATGTGATTCCGCAAGGAGCGCCGTCAAGCGGAAATTTCTGGAAAACGCCAGCTGATGCAAAAGCGGGAGTAAATGCGATTTATGCCTTATATTCGGATGACAATATGTACGGCCGTGGTTTTTTCTGGCTCAATAATGCCAGTGATGATATAGGAACCAAACCAAGACAAAATGCAGAACGTATCAAGAATTTTATTGTTGACGGAGCGGAGTCTGATACCAAAGATATCTGGAGATTGCACTATGAAGTAATGAAACGTTGTAATGATGTGCTTCGCAATATTCCTAAAATTTCCTTAGACGAAAAAACGAAAAACATGATGCTGGGAGAAGCTTATTTTAATCATGCTGTAATGCATTTAGAATTAGCGTATCATTATGGGGATGATCGCGCCGGGATCCCAATTCAGGACAGGGAAGATCCAACAAATGTATATGTACCACGCGCTAAAAATGTGGCAGAAAACTACGCATACATTGCAGCAGATTTAGTAAAAGCAGCCGATTTGTTACCGTATTTTAACGAGCTTACACCCGATAATTACGGACGTGCTCATAAAACAGCGGCCTGGGGATATTTAGTGCGTACCTATTTGTATGCAAAAGACTGGGACAATGCAATTAAGTACGCAAACCTGATTGTAAGCAGCGGAAAACATAAGTTGCTTGATAATTTTGAAGATGTGTTTAAAATAAAAAACAACTGGTCTGCAGAATATATTTGGTCTGTAACATCAAGTGCTGAAAACACAGGATTGGGTTCTATTTTTCCGGGAGTATGTCTGGAAGATAAAGGTTGGGGAGTTTACAACGGTTGGGGAAATTTTTATCCCACCAAAGAATTATTTGATACTTATGATCCTACTGATAAAAGACGCAGCGCTACAATTTTACAAAAAGGAGACACGTTCATGTATTTTGGTGAATTAGTAACTTTTAACGAAGGAAAATATGTTGTAAGTTCCAGTAACAGAACTGGCTATCAGTTCAAAAAGTATATGGAACCGTTCGGTTATCCAAAAACAACTTCGGGTGGAATTGATATTCGTTATGTAAATGCAAACGGAGATAAGCCTTCAACAGCTTTAAATGTACCTCTTTTACGTTATGCTGATGTAATTTTGATGTTAGCAGAAGCTAAATTAATGAAAGGTTTAAGTGCCGATACCGAAATAAACATGATAAGAAACCGTGCAGGTTTAGCAAGTATCTCGGGTGCAACATTAACAGATTTAAAAAGAGAAAGACGCTGCGAATTAGCGGGAGAATGGACAGATCGTCATTTTGATTTAGTGCGTTGGGGAGATGCTCAGACTACGTACGCAAAACCTCTGCACCATTATAATGGAAGTGTTATTTATCCTGCCCGTAATTTTAATCCTGCTATTCACCATGTTTGGCCAATACCACCAGATGAAATTGCAGTGAGTAAAGGAGCGCTTACTCAAAATAAAGGCTGGTAGTTTGTAGTTTCAGTTAGTTTGTTTTGTTTTTTTACGCTGCAAGCTTGTTGTGGAGCTTGCAGTTGTAAAGAAAGCAACAAATGATTTTATATAAAATTGGCCAGTCTTTAAAAAAAAAGGCTGGTTTATTTAGTAATACAACCTTAATAGATTCATAAAAACGATGTAACTGCAACAAATTACTTTCGTTATAAAGTTACCTACAACTTTAAATAGCAATCAAAATAAATTTTCAATGAAAAAAATAATAGCCCTTTTTTGCCTCCATTTCTTCACATTTGCTCAAGCGCAGCAGTATAGCTCCAGCAATATTCATTCGCATAATGATTATGCAGATAAACTTCCTTTTTACGAAGCTTATTCGAATGAAGCCGGTGTTATCGAAGCCGATGTTTTTTTAGTAAATAACGAATTGCCCGTTGCCCATACTTCAAAAGAAATTACGACTTATAACACGCTTAAAAGTATGTATTTGGATCCTTTATCCAATAAATTAAAGACTTTAGCAGGAAAGGCATATCAAAGTAGTAAGCCTTTAATTTTAATGATCGATGTAAAATCAGAGGCCGATGCAACTTTAAAAGTAATTGTTCAGCAGCTTAAGTTATATCCGGATCTGATTTCGAATAAAAATCTAAAAGTAGTTATTTCCGGAAACAGACCATCTGTTGCGAATTGGAAAGAATATCCTGAGTTTATCTATTTTGACGGAAGACTGAACGAAAATTATGCTCCGGAACAATTGTCACGTGTCGAAATGATTAGTGAAGATTTAAAAGAAATCACGATTTGGAACGGCAAAGGTGTAATGACACAGGCAGATGCTGAAAAAGTGCAAGCGATCATTAAGAAGGTGCACGATCAAAATAAAAAAATCAGGTTTTGGGGTACGCAGGATAATGTGAATACCTGGATGACTCTGATGAATTTAAATGTCGATTATATTGCAACTGATAACGTTCCGACTTTGACACAATTCATTAAAAATATTAAAACTACTTTTTATCAAAATACCGAGTTTCATGAGGCCTATATTCCTAAAAATGGATTGGCATTTTCTAAAAAGAAGCCTAAGAATGTAATTCTATTAATTGGTGACGGAATGGGATTGACTCAGATTTATGCCGGTTATACAGCAAATAAAGGGCAATTAAGTTTGTTTAATATTCCTACTCAGGGACTTTCTATAACCAAATCTTCAGATAGTTATATCACAGATTCAGCTGCCGGAGCAACAGCAATGGCAACAGGACATAAAACCAATAACAGATTTATTAGTGTCGATGAAAACGGAAGGTCTCTGGAGGTAATCACACAACAACTGGCTAAGAAAAATTATAAAACCGCTATTATTTCAGCAGGAAATATTACAGATGCGACACCGGCCGCTTTTTATGCCCATCAACCCGAAAGAAGTTATAGTGAACCTATAGCTCAGGATTTTTTATCCAATCCTTCCGATATTTTGATTGGAGGAGGACCAAAGGAGTTTTATTCAAGAAAAGATGGAAAAGATTTATCTAAGGTATTGATAGAAAAGGGATATACTTTTTCGGACAAGTTCAGCAGTCTGGATACTATTAAAAATAATCGATTTGTAGTTTTAGACGATGCTTCAGTAGTTTCAATGAAAGCAGGAAGAGGTGCGTTTTTGACCCAATCTCTGGCTAAAGCAACCAACACTTTCTCACAGTCAAAGAATCCGTTTTTTATAATGGCCGAAGGTGCTCAAATCGATTATGGCGGACATCAGAATAATGTCGAATATGTAGTGCGTGAAATGCTGGATTTTGATAAATTGGTTGGACAGGCAATGGAATTTGTAGACAAAAACCCGGAAACACTTTTAATTGTTACTGCTGACCACGAAACAGGAGGACTTTCTTTAATTGACGGAAATATAGAAAAAGGATATGTGCACGGAAGTTTTAGCACAAACGACCACACCGCAGTTCCGGTTCCTGTTTTTGCTTACGGCCCTGGAGCTCAAAATTTTATGGGTGTCTACCAAAATACAGCTATTTATAGTAAAATAGTAGAGGCCCTTTTTACAAAGTAATTCTGTAAACAGCTTTGCAGTCAAGTTGAGGAGAACCCCAAAATTTTAGTTTACAAAAAAATGCCAGATCCTGTAAAGGAATCTGGCATTTTTGCTATAAGGGAAGTTCTTTTATTTTTTGATTATTTTATCAATAAATAGTATTTTGTTGCCTGTACTTAAAGTATATATATAAATACCTTTTCTAAGACGACTTACATCGATTTGCACTGTGTTTTGAGTTGCGTTTCCTGTTATTTCTACAGGTGCTGCAACTAAAAAGCCTAAGAGGTCATACAATTTTAACGACATATTTTTTGGTTTATCCGTTTTTATGGTAAAATTGACAAAATCAGTTGCAGGGTTAGGATATGCTTTTATTGAAAATCCTCCGTTTGTTCCATGATCTGGCGGTAAAGCTTTTACAATATCTACGGTAAAAGAACAGCTCGTTGTATTTCCTGCCGCATCAACTACTTTGAAAGTATTGGTAGTAGTACCTAATGGAAAAACACTTCCTGATGCCAGTCCTGATGTTTGTGTAATAGTAATACCGGAGCAGTTGTCAGTTGCTATAGGAGTAGAATAGGTTACGATCGCTCCATGTAATTTACCCTCTTTTTTCTGGATAATGTTTTCCGGACAGCTTAATATTGGCATTTCAGTGTCCGTTACAATGATATTAAATGAAGATGTTGCTGTATTGCCAGATGCATCCGTTACTTCAAATGTATTGGTTGTTACTCCAACTGGGAATACATTCCCTGAAGCTAATCCTGCTGTCTGAACAGTAGTTGCTCCTGGGAAATTGTCAGTTCCTATTGGGGCTACATACGTAATTTTTGCTCCGCATATTCCTGTATCATTACTTTGCGTTATTGTTGCCGGTGCTATAATAACAGGTAATTCTTTATCAGTTATGGTTAGCGACTGATTAACAGCAGCAGCGGCTAAATAATATTCATTTCCTAATTGAGAAGCCGTAATGGTTACGGTTCCGGCGCTTATTATTTGGATTTTCCCGTGAATAATTTTTGCAATAGCTTCATTGGAACTTACATAAGTAATCGCTAAACCAGAGGTGGCCGTAGCATTCAGATCATAAGAGGTAGCCTCTGTAATAGTAATGGGAGGGAAGTTGATGCTTTGTGCTGCTTTTTTAAGATCAAAACGTGCAATAACAGGTCCGTGATCCGATGTTGTATTTACATAATTGGCAATATCCAAACGGGGGTCATAAACGGCAACAGAATTTGGGATATACTCGTTTGTCAGTTCATTAGAAATAATAATGTGATCTAAAAAGCCGCCGGAAGATAAATAGCTATAGGCTCCTAATTTACTGATTTCTAAAGTTAAAGCATTATAACGATCAGTGTCTTCTACCATTTTTTGATACGACGAAGGATTAGGAGTAATAACAGATACATCGACATCATCATTATAATCTCCCAGAATCATAAAGTTTGCATTGGGATATTCTGCATCTAAACTGTCCTTTAAAAGTTCAGCGTCGTATTTACGCATATTGTATTTCGAAATATCAGTTCCACTGTTGGCACGACCATGAAGATCAATAATGTTCATTTCTTTTTTAACCCCGTTAATGTTAGTTTCGATATTCACTAAATAAGGCAAACGTCCTGAGGCAAAGAAACTAGAACTGTTACCTCCCGGATAATTAGGCAAAGTGGTATTTCCTGCACGAATATTATCGTACAAATCGTTAAACATAACACGGGTTTTGTTTACTTTGGTGGTTTGTGTATTGTAAATAACGACTAGTTTTTGAGGAGGGAATAAAGGATCTGGTGGCGAAAAGGAATAAGACCAGGCTGGAGAAATGCTCTTGTCGAATGTTTTACCATTGATGCTTATTTTTTGAATCAAAGTTTCCAAGGCAGCTTCATCAGATACTTCCTGAACTACATAAACATCGGCATTTAATTTATTCATTACTTTGGCTACATTATCAACTTGCAAAGCATCGTCAATTGGACCAAATTCCCCACTTGTTCCAACTACATCACTTCCAAAAAACTCTAAATTGTAACTTACAATATCGAAGGTTTCAGCTTTTGGAAAAGAGGAACCGCTAAAATGACCTATTTGCTGATTTAGTCCCGTAGAGGTAACTGTTAAGGAGCCTTCTAAATTTAATGCTTTTACGGAAGGGGCAAAACGCGCATAAATAGTTTTACCAACTAATGCATCGTTTGCAGAAATAACAAGACTGGATTGAAAATTGGTATTATCAAGAGCTAATTGATAATTAGAAGGAGCTGTGATCGTAAAATCACCATAACCTCCAGCCATGAAAATAAAGGATTGACTATCTGATGTTGAATTTGCGTTTGTTTCGCTAAAATTCAAATTAGGATTAGAAGCTAAAAATGTTGCTTCATTGGTAATACTAACATCATCGATTGTCCATTCAGCGGCATTATCTCCACCTGACGCGGTAGTTTCATATACCCAGGCCACATACGTATTATCGGTTTTATAAGCAGCTAAATTGATGAACTGCGACGCCTTAAATACTCCGGTAGTTGAAGGGAAATCACCTTCAAGTTCTGTCCAGGTAGCAGTTTCAGGGCTGCTTATTCCGTCGTAATCAACAGAAACCATTAATTTCAATTTGGGACCCGAGTAGAATTTACGGGAATAAAATGATAACAATGGGAATTTATAGAAGCTATCTAAATGTAATTTTGGTGAAATTAACCAATCTTTACTTGCTCCGTTTTCAGCGTAGCCATTTATTAATACTGCAGCTGGTGAACTATTAAAACGGCTGCTTGTACTAGCCCATTTAATTTTATCGCCTGCTACACTATAAGCAGTCCATCCACTGTTTGTAAGTACGTTTACATCATTAAAATTTTGAGAATAAGGATTGATCCCTACACCGGATACCAGTATCGTTTTAGTACTTGCCCCAAAAGTTTGGTGCTCTATTTGTCCTGAAAAATTACCCGTTGCATCAGGTGTAAATCGTACATAAACAGTAGGAGTATTATTAGTATCAAAATCTTGCACGTCAAAGACCAAAGAAGATTGAAAATTATCATTTGGATTTTTTGAAATTGTAAAATTATTTGAAGCACTAACAGTCACTACATCACTAAGATGCTGTCCCTGAATTTGATAACTGCTTGTTTTTGATGCAAAATTTTGTTCTGCAAAGCCAAAATCCAATGCAGTCTTTGTTGTTGATATTGAAGGCACTAAAACACTAGAAGTCGTAACATTCAGCTGATTACTATCGGTCTGCAGGTTGCCATAAAAATCTTCCGAAATAGCATATACAACATAATCAGTACCAAGAGTTAAATTCGAAATACTTTTAGTATAAGTCAAAGCGCTGTCCGTAACATCAAAAATACCAGATTGTAAGGCCGTATTTCCATTGGCATCTAAACCTGATTTTATTTGAGAAGCACTTGGTTTTGAACTTCCTGAGGCTAATAATACAAAATAAGATTTTCCAATTTCATTCAGTCCAATCGAAAAATCAAAACCATTGGATAGGATATTTTCTATTTTAGGAAACCCATCAGTGTAAGCAGGTGGCGTAATATCATTTTGAATAGTAATATTATCAATAGCAAAAGAAGGACGGGAGCCTGATCCTGAATTTTGCTTAGAAATCCATCTTAATTGAACAACCTCCTGATTGTCGCATTCAGGTGGTAAAATTACAGAAATAGTAACGGGATTTAAAGGAGAAGTAATCCCGGAAGTCGTTTGTTTAAAGGTATTGCTTAAATACGAAGTTGTAGGCAAAGTAGTAAAAATAGAAGAATTACCGATTCGATATTGCAAAACCATTTCATTAATACGGGTGTTGGCAGTTCCGTCATAAGGATTGCGAATTACCATAGCATCATATTGTACTATAATACCTGACTTTGCTACTGTGTTAATTGCTAAGCCAATGGTTAAGTCTAACGAGCCAGAGTTTAAAAATCCAATTTTCCCATTATAATTATGAACATTACCACTGGTAGTAGAAGCAGAGCTGCTGGCTGTCAGGGCTCTGTCTCCTATTAAAACGGCGTTGGTATTGTATGAACTTCCGGGAACTGTACTTGCTGTCCAACCCTGTAATCCTGAGGGATATGTGGTTGAGGTAGGTTCTAATAAAGAAAAATCTTGTACATAAGGCAAATTTTGAGCTACCGGAGATGTTCCCTGAGCAAATAAGGACATTGAGAAGCAACAAAAAAGACTTAAAAAAGCCATGAGATGGCGCGTTTGGTAAAAGTGTTTCATTTTTTAAGAAATAAGGTTGTTAAAAATCAAATTTAGAGTCTTTAAAGTTAAGCTATTATTATAAAATTTATAAGTTTATTGTAGTTATTTACGGATTTTTCAGATAAAAGCTGCTTGTTTGTTGGTGGAAAAAACTGATAAATCGGTCATTTTTTTTATTAATATGATCATTAGATTTGGAATAAACCGGTCATCTGGCTTTAGTGCAGACAGAGCTCTGAGTAATAATTTTTGTTTAGAAATCTTGAACAGATAAATAATTTATTATAGTAAATGGATTGTTAATATTAATGTAAGGTAATTTTAAAAATGCCATAACTTTTGTTCTGATATTACATTGTTTTTTTGATGAAAAATTTTTTTATGGAAAATAACAATGATTTAAGCAGAAGAAGGTTTCTTAGAAATTCTTTATTGGTTGCCGGAGGAGTTTTCATCGCTCCGCTTATTGAAAGCTGTAGTGATGATGATAAAACGGATAACAGCGGTGCACCAGATGGAATGAAAAATGAAGGGTTTGAGACAGGAGTAGCCAGTTTTGACCCGACTGAAACAGGAGTGATTATCTGGACAAGATATTCAGCAGGTTCAGATGCTGAGATAACCTGGGAGCTAAGTAAGGATGCCGGATTTTCCGAAGTACTAAGAAATGGGCAGGCGGGGGCATCATCCATGAATGATTTTACAATAGCGGTAGATGTTCAGAATATTACATCCAATACAAAATATTATTACAGATTTTATAATGCCAAAACCAAACAGGTCACTGTTACCGGAGAAACACGCACACTGCCGTCTAAAACAGATAGTGTAAATGATGTAAAAATGGCTGTTGTTTCCTGCTCTAATTTTCCGGCAGGCCTTTTCAATGTGTATGGAGCGATTGCTTCTTCAGATGCTGATGTAGTGGTTCATCTTGGAGATTATATTTACGAATATGCACCGGGACAGTATGGAACAAATCCTTTTACCAACCCGCTGGGCAGAGAACATAAACCAGCCAGGGAGATTACAAGTCTCAGCGATTACAGAGAGCGCTACAGACAATATCGAGGAGATAAAAATCTTCAGCTTCTTCATCAGAAAAAACCTTTTATATGTGTCTGGGATGACCATGAGTTTGCTAACGATACCTATAAATCCGGTGCAGACAATCATCAGCCTGCAGAAGGGGATTTTCAGATGAGAAAAATGGCGGCTTTTCAGGCCTACAGCGAATATATTCCGCTTAAAACAGGAAAAGATCTTAGAATTTACAGAAGTTTTAATTTCGGTACTATTCTTTCGCTTTATATGATGGATACCCGAGTTATAGCAAGAGATAAGCAGATGAGTTATTCTGATTATATTGATACTGGCGGAAATTTTGACCAGACAAAATTTAGAACAGATTTGTTAAGCACCAGCAGAAAATTAATTGGAAGCGAACAAATGACATGGCTGGGATCGCAAATCAATGCAGATACTGCTAAATGGAAAGTTTTAGGCCAGCAGATCCTGATGACAAAAATGCTGATTCCCGCAGAGCTTTTATTGCTTTTGAACCAAATTTTAGCAGAGGTAGATCATTTTGGAAGTGCGCAGCCGGCCACTATGCAGGCTCTTATAAATACAATTTCTGAACTTGTCGTTATTAAAATGAGACATAAACAAAATGACCCTTCTTTAACCGCTCAGGAAATTGCGAGAATTACAACGACTTTGCCCTATAATCTGGATGCCTGGGATGGCTATTTTGCAGAACGCGAACAATTGTATGCCATCCTTTCTGGAAAAAATGTTGTGGTGCTGGCCGGCGATACTCATAATGCCTGGATGGGGAAACTTACCGATATGCAGGGGAAATTTATAGGTACTGAAATAGCCTGCAGTTCTGTTTCATCACCAGGACTGGAAGCTTATCTCGGAATTACATCTGACCCTGCAAAAGCGATAGAATTAGCACAGGCATTTACAGTGCTGATAGATGATTTAGAATATGCAAATTTATACAAGCGAGGATATACCTATCTTAAATTTACAGCATCAGGTTCTGAAGCTGAATGGCGATTTGTAGATAATGTAACAACTGAAACCACCAATACTGTAACAGAAAAAAAATATACTATAGCATAATCTCATTTGGCACTGATTGCAGTTTTTTCAGAAGTGCCAAGAAAGAAGTGAATTAAATCGGGACAGGAGTAATCGTGTTCCGATTTTTTTTATTTTTATGCTATAGATTTGAATAGTAATAAACTAAGCATTGATTATGGATGGTAAATTGTAATGATATTTGGAACTGATTTTGCCAATTTTACGTTTTGATCCGTTTTGAAGGGAAATCTGAAATTAGAATTTTGGGCAAAAAAAAACTAATTTTCATTAGGACTTTTACAGGGAGAGCAGGAGGCCATTTCTTATTAGTAAATATTGGTTTTTTATTCCAAATTAGTGAGTAACTCAAAGGTTTAATGTTACTACTTTTTCAAACCTGCCGTGATGACTAATAGAAACATCCTGAAACGTATTAGCTAAGTACGGAATTCCATTATTATCTTTAATAATACCCTTGTTCTCGATCTCAATTACATTTTTTAAATCATCTAAAGAATTCACCGCTAACGTATGAATACATTCCTGCAAGAGAATTGTTTTTGTATAATAGACATTTTGAGCACAGTTCACTCTTCCAATAATGCAATTGTTGTCTTGTGAGAGTACAGAACAAGTTAACTTTTTAGGAATATATTCTCTTCGATTTGTTTGCCGATGGTAAATTTTATAAGCTGCTTCTTTCATGCTCCAAAATAACCAGACCATGATTTCAGGATCTGTTGCATTTGAAATCATTAATTGTTCCTTAGCAGTAAAGAGTTTTTGTATGAAACCTTTGCGCTGCCAATTGCTTTGAGCACGTGATTGTATGATATCGATGACATCATTGCCAATCATTTTGCGGCCAGTTTAGTTGCTATAATTTCTACAGCAGTTTTAACATCAAGCATACGTTGCATGTCAGTATCATCAATTACGATATTAAAAGTCTCTTCGATATCAAGTACGATATCGACGAGATTTGCTGAATTGATACTAAGATCATTAATGAAGTCAGTATCTTCGGTAAGATTGTCATAAGCTTCTGTATTTGTTGTGTACGGCTTTATAAGTACTTTTAATTGCGCTATAAGTTCTTCTTTGTTCATAGTATTATTTTTGAAATTTTTTAAAGATGATACAGGCATTTACATCACCAAATCCAAAACTTGCTTTGGCAATTATAGTAGAGGTAATGCTTATTGTTTTTAAAGGAATTTTTGAAGGATCAACAAGTGCAATAATTTCCGGATGAAGATCCTCGCAATTAATGTTGCCAAATATAAAATCTTCATGAAGCTGTAAAACTGCAGCAATACTTTCGATACTTCCCGCGGCGCTAAGGCAATGTCCAGTCATACTTTTTAAAGAGTTGATATACGGAAAATCAGTTCCGGTTCTTCCAAGTGCTTTAGTCCAGTTTTCAATTTCAAGACTATCTTTTGTAGTTGCAGTAAGATGGCCGTTTATGGCATCAATATCATTTGCTGAGATACCGGAATTATGAATAGCGCTGGTAATACATCGCTGCACCGCAGTACTATTTGGTGCGGTCATACTTCCGTTTCCGCGTTGTCCCCCGGAGTTTACATTTCCGCCCAATATTTCTGCATAAATGGTGGCGCCTCTTTTCAAAGCGGTTTCTAAATCTTCTATAACCAATGCTCCGGCACCACTACCGGGAACAAACCCTGCTGCAGAGGCACTCATTGGGCGGGATCCTCGTTCTGGACTATTATTATAGTTCGAACTGCAAACACGTAAAGCATCAAATCCACCCCAAATATAAGGGCCGCTATCACCAGTACTTCCTGCGAGTACTCGTTTTACTTGTCCGGATTGTATGCGATCATAAGCCATCAAAATAGCCTCTGTACCAGTGGCACAGGCTGATGAATTTGTGGTAACCTGATTCCCAAGTCCTAATTTTCCACCAAGATAAGCGCTTACTCCACTGTTCATCGTTTGTGCTACCACAGTGCTGCCAAGTCTTCGAACTTGTAATTCGTCTATTTTATAAATGCTTTCACGGAACTTATCAATTCCCGATGTGCCCGATCCAAAAATAGTTCCGCTGTTCCAATCCGGATTGTCGTTGTTTTCTATTGATAAACCGGCATTTTTCCAGGCTTCTATACCTGCGATAACGCCATATAAAATACCGGTGCTGTTAAAGCCTCTTAGTTCAAGTTCTGTAAAGTATTCCGATTTCAGTTCGTCTGATATTTGTGGCTGACCAACGATCTGACAAGAAAATTGTAATTCCTGCAATCGTGTATCATGCCGAATTCCGGAAACTCCTTTTTTTATAGCATCCGTAAATGCAGTAATCCCGACTCCATTGGGAGCCGCTACGCCTAATCCTGTTATTACAACTCGTTTATTCATAGTTTCTTTGTAATCATACCAGCCAAAATACCTTTACAGACTTCCACTCCGGCTTCGTTTTTCATAATTACATCACATTTCAATTTACCAAATCTAAAAAATGATTTCTGAGAAGTTACAGTTACTTTTTCGTTTGGATATACGGGCTTTAAAAATTGTACATCTGCTGAGGTAAATGCAATTACAGTCTCTTTGTTAAAATCATTTCCGAGTAAATAGATACCCAGACAAACCATACCGATCTGGGCCATTGTTTCCGTTAAAATTACACCCGGAGTTACAGGATTATCTTTAAAATGGCCATTATAAAAATCAAGATCTTCATTAAAAGTATAGGTTCCTGTTACACTATTTTCATCTGCATGCAATAATTCGTCTACAAATAAAAAAGGCTTTGTGTAAGGTAACTTTGCTATAATATCGTTCAATTCCATAATTTGTTTTTCTACTATTACCATTGCAGTAAAATTCTTTGTGCCGAAAACCCCGGGCCAAAACTAAGCATCAATCCTTTTTCTCCCGATTTTGGGTTTCCGTTCATAATTCTTTCTAAAACATACAAAACCGTAGCGCTCGACATATTACCGTATTGTTTAAGAACTTCCTTAGTGTCGTCAATATTTTTTCCTAATCCGGCAAAAAGTGATTCTACTGTTATAACTATTTTTTTTCCACCGGGATGAAAAATCATATGATCTATGTCGTTAATCTCTAAATTGTTTTTTTGTAAAAAAGGATGAATGATATCTTCAAAATGGGATGCAATAGTATCCGGAACATCAATATCCAATACCATTTGTAAACCGCTATTGGTGAGTTTAAATCCCATCATATGTTCCGCATCATAAAAATGATACATTTGTTCGTCCAGTATTTCGGGGCCATTATCTTCTTCATACGATGATAAAAGACAACAGGCGGCGCCATCACCAAAAATTGCTGCGCTTACAATATTTGGCATCGAAAAATCATTCAGCTGAAATGTTGCCGTTGGGGATTCAATTGCTATTACTGCAGCACGTTTTCCGGGATTAGCCTTAAGAAAGTTTTTGGCATATATAATACCCGATATACCGGCAGCACAACCCATTTCGGTCACAGGAAGGCGCACGATGTCTTGTCTTAATTTCATTTTATTGATAAGATAAGCATCTAGTGACGGTATCATAATCCCTGTACAACTTACAGTTATAATATAATCCAGCGTTTTCGGATCCCAGTTTGCTTTGGTTAGTGCTTTCTCTAATACTTGCTCACCCAGAATGATTACTTCCCGACTATAAATATCGTTTTTCTCTTCAAATGAAGTTGCGGTAAAGACTTCTGCAGGATCCATTATCGAATACCGTTTGTCTACTGCAGCTCCTTCAAAAATCTTTTTGACTTTTTTTATAAAACGATCATCTTGTTCATGAAGCCAGCCATCCAGCATTGGAAGTATATCAGCCGTTGTACGCGAATATTTTGGTAGTTGCTTGGCAACAGTTATAATTTTTACACTCATGTTTTAGCGATTATCCACTGATAACGAAAAGCCCATTTCCAGTTTATGGTATAGTTTTTAAAATTCACTTTATTTGAAAAACTTTCTAATTCGTTTTTCTTAAAACCTCTTAAAATAGATACAAGTCCATCCTCGCGTGACATTTTATTTAGATTAAAAGCAATACCAATCATTTTAAAAAGACGATAGGCTAATTTGCTTCGATGCAAATCGTTAACAATAATACCAACTTCGGCATTGTTATTAAAGATAGTAATTATATTTAATATTTGTTCATTCGTAAAATGGTGTAGGGTAAGAGTGCATAAAACAATATCATATTTAAGAGTGGTAAACGCGTCACTAAAAATATCCACACATTCATATTCGATATTTGGATAATTGGCGGAGAGCATTTTAGCATAATTTATCGTAAAGGCATTTGCATCTATACCTATAAGTTTAAAATTAAGATTGTTTCTTTGGCCGTATTTCGCCAACATGCGCAACATATCTCCATTGCCACAACCTATATCTGCAATTACTATTGTTTTATCAGTATTTGATTTCTTTAATAATGTTTTTATGCCATGAAGTGTGAGTTTGTTACCGCCTAATAATTGATTAATACGGGCTATTTTGTCTAATGCATTTTTGAGCTCTTTCCCTTCAAGAGAAAAATCATCCATTATTTCGGTTTCTTGTGTTCTGAATTTAGTGCTTATTCCCATTTAATTGATTGCTATAGGTTTGCCGTGAGTCTGTTTAATTATTGCGGGCATTATTGCAGGAAATGATGCTACAATTGCAAAGAGTGCATTAGTAATGGTTTTATTGGTTAAGATTTTTGCCAGGATTCTACCCATATATAATCTTTTACTAAAATGTTTATTCCATTGATTCGTATAAGTTCTTTCTAATAATTCGCGTGAGATTAGTTTGCCTGAATAATAATCGATTATTAATTCTGCTGCGATTTTTGCACTATGAATTGCCATCGCCATTCCGTTACCACAAAGAGGATGAATAAGTCCAGCTGTATCACCAATCATTAACAAATGGTTTTCTACAGGTTGTTTTTTATCAAAAGATATCTGGCTTATGGTGATTGGTTTGTCAAAAAGAAGCGTACTATTTTCAAAAACAGATTTTAAATGTTTGTTTTTATAGAGAATATTCTGCTGATAATCTTCTATGTTTTTATATTGTTTAAAGGTGGCATAATCGGCCAGATAACAAATGTTTATAATATTATTTTCTACTTTAGAAACACCACAATAACCTCCTTTAAAGTTATGTAAAGCAACGAGATCATTATCTATATCACCCGAATAATGCGCCTTTACAGCCAGCCAGGGTGATTTTTTATGGATAAAATCGCGAGCTAAAACCTGATCGATGTTAGACCGTTTGCCAAAAGCGCCCAATACTATTTTAGCCGATAAAATTTGGTTTGAAGTGGCAATTGTAAAGACATCATTGCTAAAAGAAACATCAGTAACATTTTCCTTAATAATGGTGCAATTGTTTGCTAATGCTTTTTGGTATAAAAAATTATCAAGAGCATATCGGCTAATGCCAAAGCCTCCCAATGGAAGTTTTGCAACTGCAGCTTTTCCGTTGCTTGCTGTAAACTCGAACTTAGAGATAGGAGTGGGATTTAGTTCTGAAACATCTGCGCCAAGCCATTGCAAATAGGGCAGAATCTCGTTAGAAATATATTCTCCACAGACTTTATGCTTGGGATAGTCTGATTTCTCGATTAGGATTATTTTTAATCCTTTTTGAGATAGATGTATTGCCGCTGCCAATCCGGCAAGTCCACCACCAATAATTACTACATCCGGATTTGTTTCCATTTCAGGAAGTTAGCTATAAAATTTTGGATATACAAATAAAAACGTGTCTTAGATTTCCCTTTACATATCCATTATTTAATCTGATAAACTAGGGTTATATTCAATGGCTTAAGATTGTATCAATTGATGATCAACTTAAAACTGATTGGTGACTATTATTGAAAAAAAACGGGCTGCTAAATTTTGGTTTTTGTGACAAAAAAGGTTTTCATTCCAATTTTCGAGAACTCTGTTCCTATATGATTTCATTTTTTACAAAATTAAAAAATTAAAAAAAATGGTTTTATAAGACTATGACTTCTGCAATTGCAACAAATGAGATAGTTTTTTGATACAAATGAATACCATGAAGTAATGAAGTTTTTATGGAGGTTTGTACATACAATTAATTGGATGATTAAAAACAAAAAAGTGTTTTTAAATAGGTCTACGCTTCTCTGTAAACTAAGATTTTTGCAGCACTATTCACTTTGGTTCCAAAATAAAATAGGTGTCAAAGAATTTGAAATCCCCCAATTTTACATTGAACATACAACTTTAAATTGAATGGTTAAATTTAAGTTTAGTTTGCTTTAAGCCAGGGAGCGTAAGACTTCCCTGGTTTAATTTATTTTTTTAATAACAAAACAATGATACAAAAAACAATAATTACCATTTTGGCTTTTTCTGCAATTTCTGCCTATAGCCAAAATAAAAACACTTACGAATTGGCATCGCCAAACGGGCAGAATAAAATAAAATTCGAGCTGGTAAAAAACGCTCCAAAATATGCTGTTTCACACGGAAAAACAGAAGTGATTACACCATCAGACATGGGTTTTTTACTAAAAGGAAATGAAAATTTAAGTTCTGACTTCGAAATCAAAAATGTAAAAAACACTTCGTTCGATGAAACCTGGGAACAGGTTTGGGGAGAAAAGAAAAACATCAGAAACCATTACAATCAGCTTTCAGTTGAATTACAGCAAAAAAGCGGAAACAAACGCAAATTAGAAATTCAGTTTCGTGCTTTTGATGATGGAATCGCTTTTAGATATGTGTATCCAAAACAAAATGTAAAAGACAGTATTTTCATTATGGATGAAAAAACGACTTTTAATTTGAAAGAAGATGGAAAGGCATGGTGGATTCCGGCCAACAGGGAAAACCGTGACGAATATCTTTTTAAAGATGCTCCGGTAAGTACGTTGGATACAGTTTTGACACCGCTTACCATTGAAAGTAAAAGCGGACTGGCCTTGAGTTTTCATGAAGCAAACCTAACTGATTTTGCCAGCATGACTTTGGTCAATACAACCGGAACACAATTGAAATCCGATTTAGTGCCTTGGGCAGATGGTGTAAAAGTGCGTGTAAAAGATACATTTACCTCTTCGTGGAGAACGCTTCAGATTGGAGAGAATCCAGGAGACTTAATTACTTCTTATTTGATTCTAAACCTGAATGATCCAAACAAATTAAAAAACACAAGTTATTTCAAACCTTATAAATACTTTGGAATCTGGTGGGGAATGCACATCGGAAAATATACTTTTTGGGAAAGTGACAAACAAGGAGCAACAACCAAACACGCCGAAGAATATATTGATTTTACAGCCAAAGAAGGATTTCACCATTTATTGATTGAAGGCTGGAACAAAGGCTGGACACCGGCCTGGTATGAAAACCACATGCACATGTTCAGTTTTACTAAAAGCGCAGACAATTTCGACATAGAAAAAGTGGTGGAATACGGAAAGAAAAAAGACGTAGCACTTATTGGTTATCACGAAACGGGTTCAAATCTTATTAATTATCTAAAACAGGTTGATGAAGGTTTTGCCTTGTACAAAAAACTCGGAATGCATTCGGTTAAAATTGGTCACGTTGGTTCTAAATTGAACATGAAAGAAAATCATTTCGGGCAATTTGGAGTAAATTATTTCAGATATATTTTAGAAAAAGCAGCGCAATATGATTTAGCTGTTTTATACCACGAATCGATAAAAGATACCGGAGAAAGAAGAACTTTTCCGAACATGGTTTCGAGAGAAGCGGCACGTGGACAAGAGTATAACGCGTGGAGCGAAGGAAATCCGCCAAACCACTTAACAATTATTCCGTTTACAAGATTGCTTTCAGGGCCAATGGATTTTACACCTGGAATTTTTGATGTAGAAGTAAAACAGGGTTTCCCTGGAAAAAGAGTACACGGAACTGCAGCCCAGCAATTGGCGTTATACGTAACGATTTATGCTCCAATCCAGATGATGGCAGATTTGCCTGAAAACTATGAAGGAAAACCAGCTTTGCAATTCTTAAAAGATGTTCCGACAGACTGGGAAGACACAAAAGTATTGGAAGGAAAAATTGGGGAATACATCACTACAGCGCGTAAAGACAGAAACAGTGCCGATTGGTATTTAGGAACGATCACAAATGAAAAAGCAAGGGATGTAAATGTTGCGTTATCATTCTTAGATGCAACTGCAACGTACGAAGCTCAGATTTATGCTGACGCAGAAGGAACGGATGAAACACACAATCCGGCTGCAATTACCATTTCTAAGAAAACCGTAAAAGCTTCAGATGTATTGAAATTGCATTTAGGCGGCGCTGGCGGAACAGCCATTCGTTTCAAGAAACTATAAAGTTAAAAATGCATAATCATGCTGCACGATTTAAAATAGCAGCATGTTCAGAACAAAACTGGAATTATAATTCTACATACTAACAAACAACCAAAAAATGAAAAAACTCTTTTTACTAACCTGTATTGTTTTAATTTTTCAAAATGTTAATTCGCAAACTAAGGTTGCGGAGATCACAATCGAGAAAACAGACAATAAAACCATCATTAATAAACATATTTACGGTCATTTTGCAGAACATCTGGGGCGATGTATTTATGGAGGTATGTATGTTGGAGAAGACAGCAATATTGCCAATACAAAAGGAGTTCGTAATGATATCATTAAGGCATTAAAAGAATTAAAAGTGCCAAATCTTCGCTGGCCAGGCGGATGTTTTGCCGATACTTATCACTGGAAAGACGGAATTGGACCCAAAAAAGACCGACCAAGTATTGTGAATCGTTGGTGGGGAGGAGCTGTTGAAGACAATAGTTTTGGTACACATGATTTTTTGGATATGTGTGAAGTTCTTGGTGCAGAGCCTTATTTGGCCGGAAACGTCGGGAGCGGTTCTCCTCGTGAATTAGAAGAGTGGGTACAGTATGTCAATTATGAATCAGGAACTCCGATGTCAGACTTAAGAAAGAAAAATAATAGGGAAAAACCCTGGAAAGTTACTTTTTGGGGAGTAGGAAATGAAATGTGGGGATGCGGTGGAAATATGACAGCCGAATATTATTCTAATCTATACAGGCAGTATGCTACTTTTATGCCGGATGCAAATGGTGCTGCCAAGCCATTTCGAATAGCATCGGGTGCCAATGGAGAAGATTATCACTGGACAGAAGTTTTAATGCGCGATATTCCAAAAGGATTAGTAGAAGCGGTGGCCTTGCACTGGTATTCGGTTATAAATTGGGAAAAGAAAGGACCATCGATTAACTTTGATGAAAATCAGTATTTTGAAACCATGCATTCGGCGCTTAAAATGGAAGAATTAGTTCAAAAACATGCTGCGGTAATGGACAAATATGATCCGGAAAAGAAAATTGCTTTGATCGTAGACGAGTGGGGAGGATGGTTTGATAGCGACGGAGGGAACGAAGGCGGCGTTTTGTATCAGCAAAATACAATGAGAGATGCTATGATTGCAGGTGTAACATTAAACACATTCAATAATCATGCAGATAGAGTAAGAGGAGCAAATTTGGCTCAGATTGTAAATGTTTTACAGGCCGTTATCCTGACTAATAAAGAGAAAATGTTACTTACTCCAACCTATCATGTAATGAAAATGTATAACGTGCACCAGGATGCTCAGCTTATTGCTTTAAAAATAGAGTCACCAAAATACATTTTTGATAAAAAAGAATTACCGGCTGTTTCTGTTTCAGCCTCAAAAGATAAAGCCAATTTAACTCATATTTCAATTGTGAATATTGATTTGAAAAATGAAAATAAAATCAGAATAGATTTAAAAGAACTGGGAATCAATGATATTAAAGGATACGTATTGTCTTCATCAAAGATTCAGGACTACAATACTTTTGAAGATCCAAATAAGATAGCCCCGGTTGTTTTTAATAAATTTTCAATAAAAGCAGGTAAATTGGATGTGACAATACCACCTTTTTCTGTAGTGGTTCTGGAAGGAAAATAATCAGCAATCAATTACAAGGACCACAATTGACTCTGGGTAAAGTTGAGACAAATTGATCAAAACTTTTGTTATATTTGAATGTTAGCGGCTAGTCAAAAGAAATCTAAACCAATTGAAATCGGGAAGTTTCCTTTTATAAAAATTATAAAAAAGAGATACGCATCTTTTGAATTTTATTAAATAAATCTTGTTAACACTCCTGATAAGAGAAATAAAATTTTATCAGGAGTTTTATTGGTTTAATAAATGCAGACTAATTTCACTAATTTAATTTGTGTTAATTTATGAAATTTGTGGCTATATTTTTTAGCTCAATAATTTTAATTTCTTAATCAAAACTGAATTTTCTCTTTGACTATTTTAATATGAAAAAAAACATACGACAAATCTGCGTACCAATACTGATCTTATTTTGGATTGTTTCTTTCCAGAATATTATGGGGCAGCAGTCCTATGTTTTTCATCATTTAGAAACAACACAAGGTCTTTCCAATAATAATGTGAAAGCATTTCTAAGAGATAGTTACGGTTTTCTTTGGATCGGAACAGAGTCTGGCTTAAACCGATATGACGGATATGAATTTAAGGTTTATAAAATGCATTCCGGTGTGTCTAATGCATTGTCTTCAAATAATATACTTGAATTACAGGAAGATGGCCTGGGTAATATCTGGATTGACTTTGGATACTCTTATATGGTTTATAAAAGGGATAAAGATTCTTTTTCAGACCCAAAATTATTTTTGCTTAATCTGGGAATAGAGACAGATTTTAATCCTAAAGTTTTTGTCGATAAAAATCGTAATCTATGGGTGATCAACAAAAAGAAAATTTTTTTTCACGATTTCAGAAAAAAGAAAACGGCTGTATTCCAATTAAAAACAACTTTAGAAGGGGAACTTTCTATCGCAGATAGTGGTGAATTTCTCTACGCAATTCGATATGATTCAGGGGTTTGTTTTAAGGTAAACAAAAAATCAGGGGTTGTGACATTTATAGAATTACCGGACAATATTAAACAAAATGCTATTAGCGCTCTCAATATAATTTATACAGACAGCAATAAAGGTTTGTGGATTTGTTCGGATAAAAGCGAACAGGTCTTTTACAAAAAGAATGCAGCTGAACCCTGGAAGAGATTTGAATTAGCTTCGGGATTAAGAACTCAGGCCAATCATATCACCAGTATTATCGAAAACCAACCGGGACAGATCTGGGTAGGAACAGACCACAAAGGATTGTTTATTTATGACAAGGGAAAAGATCGGTTTGAAAATCTCGTATCTGATCCATGGGTCGAGACAGGCCTGTCATCAAATACTGTAAAGTGTCTTTACAAAGACAACAACGAGACTATTTGGGTTGGATATACTAAAAAGGGATTATCCTATTGTCATGAAAGTTTTCGGAATTTTATCAATTTCAGACATCCCCAATGTTCCGATATCATGTCTATAATGGAAGATCATCAGGGGAATATATGGTTAGGAACAGATGGGAACGGGTTGTATTTAAAAGATAAAAAATCTGAAGCAGTCAGAAAACTCCCGGTTGCGGACATTGCCATAATATCAATTTTGGAAGACAGGAAGAATCGTGTTTGGATTGGTACCTATCAAAAAGGACTTTTTTGTTACGAAAATGGCAAAATGACCCAGTATACGACAAAGAACAGCAAATTAACCTACAATAGTATTTGGAATTTAAAAGAAGACCGCTACGGAAATATATGGATAGGACCACTGGGTGGAAAAATCCAGGTATTACCACAGGACTCAGATAATTTTAATTCTGTGACTACTCCATTTGATGATATTGTCTATGCGCTGGATATGTTTTATGATGGTGGTGACAAAATGTATTTTGGAACTGTAAGTGGATTATTAGTAATTGATATTACCAATTACAAAAAGATTTCATATCATGGCAATAAGAGAGGAAATCAGGCTTTTCCTCAGGATCAAATTTCAAATGTCTATAAAGATAAACGCGGTTTGTTATGGTTAGGCAATAACGATGGACTGACTATCTGGAATCAAAAAAAGGATACCCTTTATTTTTTTAACAAAGAGAGTGGTTTGTGCGATAACTTAATTAAAGGCATAACAGAAGATAATTTCAATAATATTTGGGTACCAACAAGCAACGGACTTTCAATACTTACCGTGAGGCCAACCTCAAATGGCGATTTTACTTTTTCAAGTAAAAATTACTCCGTCAAAGATGGTCTGGCCAATAATTATTTTAATGACCGCGCTTTTTGCAAATTACAAAATAGTGATATTGTCCTTGGTAATGTAGAAGGATATACAGTTTTGAACCCGAATAAAATGTATGAAAAAGACCCGTCTACATTCAAAGTTATATTTACTGAATTGACAGTGGGCAACAACACTATTCAGGTCGACTCCTATTATGATGGCCGCAGGCTGCTCGAGCATTCCATGCAATTAACTTCGGAATTAAATTTCAGGCATGATGATAAACTTATTTCCTTACAGTTTACAACAGGAAATTTGTTGAATGCAGATAAAGTGAAATATGTTTATCAGATAGAAGGTTTTACAACACAATGGCTGCCAACTCAAAAAAATAAAATAGTAATATCTTCACTTCCAACGGGTAATTACAAACTTTTAATAAAAGCACGTAATGCTGATGGTGTATGGAACAATATCCCTACAGAATTATCTATTAATGTTATGCCTCCGTTCTATTTTTCAATTTGGGCTTTTATTATTTATGCCATTTTGATTATTGGTGCACTAATATTTTTTGTTCGTAAAACAAAAGAAAAACATCTGATAAAACTCGTGCAGCATCGTTTACAGATGGATCATGAGAAGGAAATGCATATTAATGAAATCAAGCTACGATTTTTTACCAACATCAGCCATGATTTGCGTACTCCACTTACCCTTATAATAACTCCTTTGCAGATTTTATTGAATGATGCAACAAGCGAAAGTATGAGAAAAAAATTAAGTGTTATGTATAAAAATGCACAACAGCTTATGACATTAATAAACTCACTGCTTGATTTTCATAAACTGGATGTTGGAGTAGAACGACTAAATTTAAAATCGGGCGATTTTGTTTCTTTTATCAATGAAATTTACCTTTTATTTTGTGTTTATGCAGAAGAACGTAATATTAGTTTGCTGTTAAAGAGTGATATTGAGCATTTAGAAATGCCCTTTGATCGCGATAAGATTCAGAAAATATTTTCAAATTTACTTTCAAATGCATTCAAATATACTTTAGACGGAGGTACTATAAAGATTCATATAAAAAAGGCCGGAGATAATGTTTGTGTTAGTGTTTCAGATACAGGCCGTGGTATTAGTAATATAGAGAAAGAACATATTTTTGAACGCTTTTATCAGGCTCAGCAGGAACAGGAGAAAACAGGAACCGGTATAGGATTACATATTGTAGCTGAATATATCAGTCTTCATGGAGGAACAGTAAGCGTTACAGATAATGTTCCTCAGGGTAGTGTTTTTACCTTCCAGATTCCAATCAGAATGGAAGATTTAGATACGGAGGAAGAAAATTTACCGGATAATACTTTAGAAGAATTTACTACGGAACAGGAGGAAGAAAACGATGAAGCCACAAATAAAAAGATATTGTTATTTGTAGACGACAATAATGATTTTTGTGAATTTATTAAAGATAATCTCGAGGATGCCTATACTGTAATAACGGCCAATAATGGAGAAGAAGCACTGCAATTGCTGCAAAAGTTTAATGTGACCATTATCGTTAGCGATGTAATGATGCCTGTTATGAATGGAATAGAACTTTGTAAAAAGATCAAAACAAATATCCAATGGTCTCATATTCCGGTTATTCTATTGACGGCGCGTACTGCTGAAGAACATATAGTAGAAGGTCTGGAACTTGGTGCGGATGATTATATCACTAAACCTTTTAATTTTAATTTGCTAAAACTGCGAATCCAGAAATTTGTAGAATGGACAGAAAAAAGCCATGCCTCGTTTAGCCAAAAGATAGATGTTTCTCCTTCAGAAATTACCATTACTTCATTAGATGAAGCACTAATCGCAAAAGCTATTAAGGTTGTAGAAGAACATATAAGTGATATTGAATTTTCTGTTGAAACTCTAAGTACGGCTTTAGGCCTAAGCCGCGGTCATTTATACAAAAAATTAGTTGCCATTACCGGTAAAGGTCCAATCGAATTTATTCGCACCATACGATTGAAACGCGGACGCCAGCTTCTGGAAAAAAGTCAAATGCAAATTGCTGAAATAGCGTATGAAGTAGGATTTAATTCCCCGAAAAGATTCGCTAAGTACTTCAAGGAAGAATTTGGTTTTCTGCCTTCGGAATACCTGCGTATTTATAAACAGCAGCAATAATAGCTGTTGGAGAAGAATTATTAGGTGATATCAACCAAAATTTAATAAAGAATAAGTCCTAATTGCAAGTATAATTTTAAAGAGTAGTAAGCTTAGGTTTATTACTCTTTTTTTTGATGCTGCTTATTTTTTTAATCTGATCAATGCATTCAGCTTCAAATCTTAATTGAGATAAATCCATACAATTTCAGATTGATTCATAAGCATATTTGATAGTACAGGTTTTTCATTTAATACAATTGGCATACTCTTTTGATACAAAATGAAACGTTGTCCGGCATGGTTTTCTCATTACTTTGTTTGCTTAAGAAATCATTTATTAACGATCAACCCATTTTTAAACCATGAGAAAAAAACTACTCGTTTTCGGTTATTTCTGTTGAAGTTATCAGCAAAATCAAGTAAGTTCGATTCTCCATTATTCTTTTATCCAATGAAAAAAAAAATTAAGCTCATTTTATGCTTCCTTGTTTTGCTTGTTCCGGCCGTTATTCTGGCACAAGCCAAAAATCCAATCATTTTTGCCGATGTGCCTGATATGTCTATGATCAGAGTGGGAAAAAATTATTATATGAGCAGTACCACAATGCATATGAATCCGGGTGTGCCCATTATGAAATCGACTGATCTTGTCAACTGGAAAATCATCAACTATGCCTATGATACTTTGGCAGATCTGCCAGCACTAAATTTAACAGAAGGAAAAAATATCTATAGCAGAGGTTCATGGGCAAGTAGTTTGCGTTACCACAACGGTATGTATTATGTAACCACTTTTGCACATGACATACCAGGTGAAACCTATATTTTTAAAACAAAGGATATAGAAAAAGGAAACTGGGAAAGAGTTTCTTTTAAGCCATCCCTCCACGACCATTCCTTATTTTTTGATGATGATGGCAAGGTATATTTAATTTATGACGCAGACAGACTTAAAATTGTTGAATTAAATGAGGATCTGACAGGAATTAAACAAGGAGTTGCGGAACGAGTACTCATCGAAAATGCCAGTGCACCTACAGGAAAGGAAGTAGGTCTTGCAGCTGAAGGATCCCAATTATTTAAAGTAAAAGGAAAATACTATCTATTTAATATTTGCGCGCCACGCGGTGATATGCGAACTGTAATTATACACAGGGCAGATAATATCAACGGTCCCTGGGAAGGAAAAGTAGGTTTACAGGATCGGGGAATTGCTCAGGGAGGATTGATAGACACTCCCGATGGACGTTGGTTCTCTTATCTTTTCCGCGATTATGCTGCTGTTGGCCGCGTTCCTTATCTGGTTCCGGTTAAGTGGGAAGATGGTTGGCCTGTGTTAGGAGAAAACGGAAAAGTCCCGGAAATAGTAGACTTGCCAGCCAGTAAAGGTTTGATTCCGGGTTTGGTAGCTTCTGATGAATTCAACCGAAAAAAAGGACAGGCGGCACTGCCTTTAGTGTGGCAATGGAACCATAATCCGGATAATGCGCTGTGGTCTGTAACAGAAAGAAAAGGATTCCTGCGTCTCAAAACAGGAAGAACCGACACTGATTTTCTGCAGGTCAGAAACACGCTTACGCAACGTACTATTGGCCCAATCAGCTCAGGTTCTGTTGCTTTGGATGTTTCCAAAATGAAAGAGGGAGATTTTGCAGGATTATCAGCTTTCCAAAAAGAGTATGGATCAGTGGGCGTTAAAATTGACGCAGGTCAAAAATTTATAGTAATGATCACTACGGATAACGGTCAGCCAGTAGAAGTAAAGCGAATTCCATTGGATCAGGACCAAATTTACTTCAGAATAGATTGCGATTTTACGGGTATGAACGATGCAGCAGTTAGCCTTTACGCTCTTAATGGGAAAGATCAGGCTAGTTTCTTTTACAGTCTTGATGGAAAAGTTTGGAAACCGATAGGCCAACCTTTGAAGATGAAATATACCATTCCACATTTTATGGGTTATCGCTTTGCCTTGTTTAATTATGCCACAAAAGAAACAGGCGGTTATGCAGATTTTGACTGGTTCAGGATTAAATAGTAAAATAACCCATGGGAGAAACATAGATTTTTTTCAGTTTTTTGCCACAGATTCCCAGATTATAATGATTAATCTTTTAAATCCTTTTATCTGTGGCATAATAAAAAGACAAGTATAAAAGTAGAACTAGCAATAACTATCCAGTCAAATGGAGAATTTTATTAACTAAATAACTAAAATGAAATATACCTATAAACTTATAGCAACACTAATAACGCTCTTAAATTGTTCCATTGGTTCTGCACAGAATCCTATTGTGCAGACCAATTATACGGCAGATCCGGCACCAATGGTGCACAACGGCACGGTATATCTGTATACAAGCCATGATGAAGACGATGCCAATGCCGATGGCAAAGGTTTTAAAATGCTCAACTGGTCGCTTTATACCTCAACCGACATGGTCAATTGGACAGACCATGGAATAGTGGCTTCGCTAAAAGATTTTAGCTGGGGAAAGCAGGACAATGGTGCCTGGGCAGTGCAGTGCATTGAACGAAACGGTAAATTTTATTTATACTGTCCCCTGCATGGCGGAAACATAGGAGTGTTGGTTTCAGATAGTCCTTATGGTCCCTTTAAAGACCCTATTAACAAGAAACTTATCGATCATCATCCGTGGAACGATATCGATCCTACACCCTTTATTGATAAAGATGGTCAGGCGTATTTGTACTGGGGAAATCCCGGCCTGTATTACGTAAAACTGAATAAGGACATGATTTCCACTTCAGGTGAAGTACAACAAATACCCAATACTTTCGAATCTTTTGGTAAACGTGAAGGAACAAAAAATGAGGAAAGACCTACCACTTATGAGGAAGGACCATGGCTCTACAAACGCAATAGTCTGTATTATCTATTTTTTGCCGCAGGGCCAATTCCGGAGCATATTGGGTATTCAACCAGTAAAAGTATCACAGGACCATGGAAGTATCAGGGTATTGTCATGCCTACACAAGGAGGTTCTTTTACCAATCATCCCGGCGTAATTGATTTTAAGGGAAAAAGCTATCTTTTCTATCACAACGCAGCATTACCAGGCGGCAGCGGTTTTACCCGTTCCGTTTGTATAGAAGAAGTCAGGTTTAATAAGGACGGTTCGATTGTGCAGATGAATATGACAGCTGGAATTAAAAAGAGTTTAAGTCCGTTAAATCCTTATGAAAAAACGGAAGCCGAAACTATTGCCTGGTCGGAAGGAGTGAAGTCAATGACTGATAACGGGACTGGCAATTTTGTTATGGCAAAATACAATGACGCTTTTATAAAAGTAAAAGAGGTGGATTTCCGCAAAGGAGCTTCGAAATTCAGTTCAAGAATTGGAACAGCGCACAAAGGAAATGTTTCAATGGAAATACGACTGGACACTAAAGACGGAGCGTTAATTGGAACTGTAAATGTGCCAATGACGACTGCTAATGAAAAATGGACATTACAAACCATTGAGGTTAAAAAAGTGTCAGGAGTTCACGATTTGTATTTTATTTTTAAAGGAAACGCCAAGACTGATATACTGTACTTTGATTATTGGAAATTCTTAAAATAATTTTAAAAAAAAAGAAAGCTATTCAATCTTAAAAGATCCTGACTTAGATTTTTTTTAAGATTGAGTAGCAATATAGATAAATGGATACTCATCTATTTTATTTTGATTAAAGACCAAAGCTTTACAAATAAAACATCTCTTAAATTATTATAACAAGTAATTCAGAATTTTTCTGCTTCATTTGGGCTTTGTGCATTATTATCTTCCATAAATCAATTCCGTTTTAAAAAGTTTAAAAAAAAAACACAGCTGTCTTATCACCAAACCCATCCTAATTCCCTCGTTGGCTTACCGAATCAAACAACATTAACTATCACTACGGCTAAAACCAATCTGGTCACTAACAAGAGTATCATATTTTTGATATAATCTACAGTTGTTTTCTTCAAAAATCTAGTGAAGTTGTTTCCAAAAGAGAATATTCAAGTGTAAACTAAATGTTAAAAACATACTCCCTTTACCCGTTTGGATAAATCTTTCTGCTTATTGAAATGATAATTTATTATGATATTAAATAGGAAAACATGATAAATAAAGTCAATTTTTTATTACAAGTGTAAAAATTGCAACAATTGATACCATCCTTTGATACAAAACGAGCCCTCGTGTGGCTTTCCATTATTGTTAATTTGTTCCCAATAGATCCAAAATGTACGAAATGAAATAGTAGTTCCATTATTTCAGGCTGATACCTTTTTTATTTAAAAAAATAACCACTTGACTAACTAACTTAAACCAATTAATTATGAATGAAAAACATGTTATTCATCGCTTTGTAAAAGCAAAGAAACTCTTTAAAAAATATGCCTTGCTGGTTCTGCTTTGTTCTTTTAGTCTGACATCAGCTCAGAATTCTAATGTAAAAATTACAGGAACGGTAACAGATGAATCAGAGGGTAAACCCATTTTTGGTGTCAATGTAAATTCCAAAGGAGCTAAAACCGGCGTATCTACCGATTTGGATGGTTCGTTTTCTATTGATGCTAAAATTGGAGAAACACTTGTTATCAGTTATCTGGGTTATGTAAGCCGCGAAGTAAAAGTGACAGGCAGCCAATTAAAGATAAGCCTTAAAGAAGACCGAAAAGCACTTGATGAGGTGGTAGTAATTGGATATGGCAAGGCAAAAAGGAAAGATCTAACCGGAGCAATATCGTCCATATCGGGAGAAGATCTTATGAGAACCCGTCCCACAACAATTGACCAGGCTTTGCAGGGTAAAGTGGCAGGGGTTGTAGTGCAGCAGACTTCAGGTCAACCAGGAGGAGGAGTTAATATACAAATACGAGGTTTGTCTTCTTTTGGCGGCAGCTCTCCTTTATATGTAATTGATGGCGTTATAATTGGCCAAAGTTATGGTGGAGCCAATGGTACAAACCCCTTATCTACAATCAATCCTTCGGATATACAATCAATTGACGTTTTAAAAGACGCATCAGCAACCGCAATTTATGGCTCGCAGGCAACCAACGGTGTAATTGTTATTACAACCAAGAGAGGTAAAGAGGGAGCTCCAAAAATTACTTATGAATTTTCAACCGGATATCAAGAGCTGATTAAGCAATATCCTACTATGAATTTAAGAGAATATGCTAAGTTTATTAATGACAGGGCAGCTGTTTGGGGTTTTGATGAAAGACCAGAATTTGCGAATCCAAAGTATTTAGGCGAGGGTACAAACTGGCAGGATGAATTATTCAGAAAGGCTCCTGTAGTGAGTCATATGCTTACTTTAAGCGGTGGTAATGATAAAACGCAGTATTTATTGTCAGGATCTTTATTTAATCAGGAAGGTATAGCACTGGGATCTGAGTTTACAAGGGCTTCGTTACGATTAAATTTAGACAATAAAACTACTGACTGGTTAAAAATAGGGACTAGTTTACAGTTAACCCATATTGATGAGAATGTAAATTCAACAGGTTCAAATGTTATTGCAGAGGCATTAAGTCAGACACCAGACATCCCTGTAAAAAATCCTGATGGTAGTTATGCCGGAGAAGAAAGCAGTGAAGGATGGATTAATAAACGTGTAAATCCATATGCTCTTGCACTTACTAATGTCAATACACCCAAAAGAAATCAGATGTTTGGTAATTTTTATGCAGATATCGCATTTACAAAGGATTTATCCTTTAGAAATGAAGTCTCGGGGAATTTTTCATTCAGGACAGAGGACCGATTCAGCCCTACTTACAAGTTTGGACTAGCGGAAAGATTAGTAAATGATGCCTTTTATTCTTATAGTCAGGAGTATTTTACCACTTTTAGAAGTTTCCTGACTTATGCTAAAGTGTTTAAAAGCAAATATAACGTTAACATACTGGGAGGACATGAGGCACAGTTGTTCCAGTTTGAAAATGTTGCTGCAGCAAGAAAAAATTTCATTTCAAACAGTGTTACCAATATAGGCAGCGGCGATCCCGCAACAGCAACCAATGATGGGACTCGCGGAGAAAATGCACAGGAATCTTTTTTTGGGCGTGTTAATTTTATTTATGACGATAAATATTTGTTTACCGTAAATGCACGTGCAGATGGTTCTTCAAAATTTGCGCCTGAAAATCGCTGGGTAACCACTTATTCAGGAGCCTTTGCCTGGAAATTAAACAATGAGAAATTTTTAAAAGGCTCAAAAACGGTTAATGAATTAAAGTTTAGGATAGGTTATGGTTCGACTAATAATCAAAATGTTAGGGATAATGCTTATATCACTACCTTAAGGACTACTTCAACTGGTTTGGCGGGTAATGCACAAATTATTAATAATTTAGGAAATCGTGAAGTTTCATGGGAAAAAACAGAATATAGTAATGCCGGAATCGATGCATCACTTTTCGGCTGGAGGCTTAATCTATCAGTTGATATTTATAATCGTCTGACAGACGGATTGTTACTTCAGCTTCCTTTACCATTATATTCCGGAACAATTGGCGGGTCCGGAATAATTAATCCTCCATTTGTAAATGTTGGGGTCGTTAGAAACAGAGGGATAGACCTTCATCTGAGTTCCAGAAATATAATCGGAAACGGAGATAAATTTAACTGGACAACTGATTTCACATTATCACATAATCAAAACAAGGTATTAAAATTAAATACAGACGGCGCATCACTGCTTGGAAAATATGCTGGTAACGAAGTAGTTGCTGAAACTCGAGTTGGTGGGTCTATTGGTGACTTTTATGGTTATATGATAGATGGTGTATTTGCAACTGCGAAGGACTTTGAAACACATGCTTTGCCTACAGATACAAATGGGGCAGTTTTGCCAATTACACCAAACCCTGGAGGGGTATGGTATGGAGACATGAAATTTAAAGACTTAAATGGTGATGGTGTCATTACAGAAAAAGACAGAACCTATTTAGGTTCTCCTATTCCGGTTTGTCAATTAGGGCTTGGTAATACTTTTACCTATAAAGGTTTTGATCTGAATATTTTCTTTAGTGCCAACATGGGTAATGAAGTAGTAAACGGATTGAGGATTAACGGAGAAAATCCTTCGACACAATATGGCTTCCTAAAGTCATTAAATGATCATGCTAATCTGGCTTTAATTAATCCAGATGGTTCGGCTTCAGATCCCAAAAATGTATATGTTACCAATCCAAATACTACGATTGTCGGGCTTAAAAATAACGATAGTAACAGAAGTCATCGTTTCTCTGATAAGTACGTTGAAAACGGATCTTTTCTTAGATGCAAAAACATGACTTTGGGGTATACAATGCCAAGTGAGTGGATGCGAAAAATACACATAAGTTCTCTACGTATGTATGTTAATGTCAGTAATCCTTTTGTTATTACAAATTATAAGGGAATGGATCCTGAAGTGGGTTCATGGAATCCGTTAGAAGCAGGAATTGATTATGGCTTTTATCCACAAGCCCGAACATTTACTTTGGGAATAAATGTGGGATTAACTAAATAAAAATAACTAATAGAACAGAGAGATATGAAGTCAATATATAAAATAACTGTTTCAACCCTTTTGGGTTTAATAGTTTTGACTGGTTGTCAGGATGATTTTCTGGATCGCCCTGCTCAGTCAGAGATAAGCACTGAGAATTTTTATCAGACAAAACAAGAAATCAGATTAGCTACGGCAGCACTTTATAGCAGAGTATGGGCACAATGGAATAATTTGGCATACATTCCATTAGGAGATATATTAAGCGGAAACCTTGTTATACCGTGGCAAGGTGCAGATCTGGTGCAGCTTAATACTTTTACGCTTTCAGGATCTAACCAACGTTTAACAGACGGCTGGACAGGATTATATATTATAGTGGCACACTGTAATGGCACAATTAAGGCTATCAATGAAAATACGCCGGAAACAGTTGCTGTTGCTGATAAAAATGCCGGAGTAGCTGAAGCAAGATTTATACGTGCTATGGCTTACTACCATCTTGTAATGTTGTGGGGAGAAGTGCCTATTATTGAAGATAATACGAAGTTGATAAAATCACCTTTGATAAATAAAAATAAAACAGCAGATGTATACCGATTTATTACTGAAGATTTAACTTTTGCTGTAGAGAATCTTCCTGCAACTGATAGTAAAGGCAGGGTTACGAGCTGGTCAGCAAAAGGAATGTTAAGTAAAGTGTATCTAACTATGTCCGGATTAGGACAGCTGGGAGGTAATCGTAATCAGGATTATTTAAACAAGGCAAAACTCTATGCACAGGATGTAATTGAAAACAGCGGTTTAACTTTGCTTCCAACGTACCCTGATCTTTTTAGAACACAATTCAATGACAATCCTGAATCATTATTTGCACTTCAATGGTCTGTTACTACTGGATGGATGGAAGGGAATCAATTATTGACCTACTCGCCGAGTAAAGATATTAATCCTCAGAAAGATGGGGCATGGGGAGCTCCGTCACCGAGTTATGATCTGTATTTAGCTTATCCCAAGCAGGATTCTATAAGACGTAAAGCGACTTTTATGCTGACCGGGGACCACTATCCCGAACTAAACGCTGCAGGTGGTGGCTACACTGCCGAGGGCCCAGGTATGAAAAAACATATTATTGGTAATGAGGCAGATAACAATTCTCCTGCAATGACGTTTTTGGGGTCCATACAGCATAATTCATTATTAAGACTGGCAGATATTTATTTAATATATGCTGAGGCTATCCTTGGTAATAATGGTACTACAAGTGACGTCAATGCATTATTGTATTTTAATAAGGTAAGAACAAGAGCAGGTGTCGATCCGGTAACCGTACTTAATACAGATGTTATCCTGAATGAAAGAAGACTTGAATTTGCCTGTGAAGGACAGTATTGGTTTGATCTGGTAAGACTTTCTTACTATAATCCGCAAAAAGCAGTTGGTCTTCTTAGTAATCAGCAAAGAGTAAGATTTGAATATAATGGTGATACTGAGGTAGCTACGCCTACTGATCCTATTGGTCCCATTTCTCCAGCTACCTTTGCTACTTTTACTTTACAGCTGCCTGCAGTAGAGGTGATTGCTAATCCTAAATTGAACGAACCATCAGTGCCTTATTATGAATAGTGATAAAAAATATACAGATATGAAAAAAATAGTAAGTAATCGTGTTAATCGTTTGTTTTTTTTAAGCATGCTGCTGATCATTACAATGTTAACATCTTGTAATAATGATGAAGACTCAAATGGTGCCCCTGTTATTACAGAGGTAAGGAATTATGCTGCCGCTCCCAATGATACTCTTGTAAATAAATTAGTGCCTGGTCAGTGGGTCGTTTTAAAGGGCTCAAATTTAAAAAATTTAGTAAAGATCGCTTTCAATGGCGTATCAGTTGCATTTGATGGAGGACTGTTTTCAGATGAGTATGCTGTTGTACAGCTGCCCTATGTAATTCCATTTCCTCTGGTTCCTGAAAATCAATTAAATACTATTGAGGTGGCTACTGCGGGTGGTTCTACAATTTTCAATATTGATATCGTTGCCGGACCACCTTTGCTTGCTGCTATTTCAAATGAAAACCCGGTTGAAGGTGAAATTGTTACTGTATTTGGAACCAATTTATTCCTTATTAGCGAACTCAGTTTTGGAGGGGTGGCAATAACTGATTATGTAACAAAAGAGGATGGAACTGCAATTAGCTTTCCAGTATCTACTATTACAAGCGGTCCCTTAAAAATAGTTACAGCATCAGGTGAAATTCTAACAACATTTAAGGTTAATGATCTTACGACAGGCATGCTTTGTAATTTTGATACTATTGGCAATATAGCATGGGGTACCTCGACTAGTAATAATGATCCGGCTTTCCCGGGTAACCATGGATGGTATCCTATTTTAGACACTCCTGTTCTTACTGCGGGTAACGGAGCCTGGTGGGAAGGCGGTCGAAGCATTAACATCGAAAATGGATCAGAGTGGGTTTCAGCAGCTGATTTAAATTTAGATATAGATCAATTTGCACTAAAGTTTGAACTTAATGTTCCCGGAGACTGGAATGGCATATCAATGTTTATTGTTAGAGATTTCAATTGGGATTATTTAGCCCGTTTTGAGCCATGGAAACTTACAGGAACTAAAACAGCCAACTTCACTACAAAAGGAAAATGGGTAACAGTAACAATCCCATTGACTGAATTCCGTACAAAAAAGGATGGTATAGACGGTACGGGTAATTCGGCAACAAGCCTTTCAGAATTATTTGGTTCAAAAAAGAAGACTATAAATTTCTTTGCGGTCAATACTTCTGACAAAGAAAGTACAACCGGTCTTCGTGCAGGGGTTGATAATATCAGGATTGTAAAAATCAAATAACGACAACCTATTAATTCTATAATAAATTACTAGTAAAAGAAGGACCTGCAGCTATTTCATTAAAGTTAAACTCTTCTGCAGGTCTTAATAAAAATTTATTAATTCTAAAACGTAAAAAATGAACTTTAAACATTTTTATAAAATTGTACTGCTACTGATCATTACTGTATTTTCAGTTTCTTGCTCAAAAGATGGGGACGAAGCTCCACAATTAACGGTTTCAGCAAAAACAGTTTCTTTTGAACCAGCAGGTGGTACATCAGAAGATATCACCATTGAAGCCAACAGTGCATGGAGTGTTAACAATTCGGCAGCATCATGGCTGCAATTAACCACAACAAGTGGTAGTAGTGGCGTTACAGCAACAAAATTTACAGTTTTAAGTAATGAAACCGGATTTACCCGCTCTGTAGTACTAACCATTGAAGCGGAAAATGGTCAGGCCCGAAGAATTACGATTACACAAAGAGGTAATTTATATCCAACCTATAATTTATCGCCTAAAGCTCCCGATGCAACCGATATGACCAGTACAGCTATGCAATTGTCTGCAAAAATGCATTTGGGAATAAATTTTGGCAATACTATGGAAGCACCAACCGAAGCGGAGTGGGTAAATAGTAAAATTACCAAAGAGTATGTGAAATTTATAAAAGAATCAGGTTTCAATTCTGTAAGGATTCCATGTGGCTGGGTTTGGACCCATTTAAGCGATCCGGCAAAAGCAAAAATTGACCCTGCCTGGCTTAACCGCGTGAAAGAAGTAGTGGGATGGTGTGTGGAAAATGATATGTATGTGGTACTAAATGCTCATGCGGATAATGGCTGGCTTGATAATAACATCACTAAGGCAAAGCAAGAGTCCATTAATGCAATGCAAAAGGCGATTTGGGAACAGATTGCTACAACCATGCGTGATTTTAATGAGCACCTTATATTCGCCGGTGCAAATGAACCTCCGGCTGAAAATGCCGAGCAGATGGCCATACTTAATGGTTACTACGAAACATTCATCAAGGCAGTTCGTGCTACCGGAGGCAGAAACAGTTACAGGGTGCTGGTTGTGCAGGGTCCCAGAACTGATGCTGCTCTAACTTTTGATCTGATGAATACGATGCCAACAGACAACATTCCTAACAAATTGATGGTTGAGGTACATAACTATACACCTGCTTTATTTACGATAGTAACAGATGCAGATGTAAGCTGGGGTAAGATGATTTATTACTGGGGAGCCGGGAATCATTCCACTATTGAGCCGGAACGCAACGCCACCTTTGGTGAAGAGGATGTGATTGATTCCGAATTCCAAAAGATGAAACAAAAATTTGTTGATAAAGGTATCCCTGTAATACTGGGCGAGTATGCAACCTGGAGAAGAACTCCCGACCTGAACAAGCCTGTTCCTAAGGATATGGCTATGCACAACAAGTCTGTGGATCATTGGTCTTATTATGTGACGAAACAGGCTAAAGCGAATGGTATCGTGCCATTTTGGTGGGAGATAGGTTTTATGTTAGACAGAGCTAACAATAAGGTAAAAGACCAGGCTATGTTGGATGCCATTATTGCAGGAGGTAAGTAAGACATTATAACTAAATAAAATACAGTTTTTGCAGGGCATCATGTATTGATACTATTAAGCAGGACTGAATTTAAAAAATCTGTGACTTGTAAAAGTCACAGATTCACTTATAAAAGAATTCTCAATGAAACATAAACATTTTTATAAAATTATTTTACTGCTGATCGTTAGCGGTACTCTTTCCGCACAAACGGTTTGGTTAGATGAACTGGATCTCAGCGTAGCTTCACAGGGCTGGGGTGTACCTAAAAAAAACAGGACGGTTGATGACAACATCATGACAATTGCAGGCAAAACCTTTGAGCGTGGCTTCGGCACACACGCAGAAAGTTCTCTTTTTATCCAACTCGATGGTAAGGCAAATTCGTTTACCGCACAGGTGGGCATTGATGATGAGGTGAAAGGACGTCAACCAGCCGTAGAGTTTATAGTATTCGGTGATGGAGCGAAACTTTGGGCGAGCGGTGTAATGCATGAAGGTGATGCTGCCCGGCCATGTAGTGTTAAACTTTCGGGTGTGAAACAACTTGAGCTGCGGGTAACAGACGCAGGAGACGGTGGCAGCGATCATGCCAACTGGGCTGATGCGAAATTTGAGGCCGCAGGAGTATCAACTTTTGCTACTTATTATCCTGTCCCAGGTGAACCCTACATTCTTACCCCTAAGCCATCGGCAAAACCAAAGATTAATAGCGCAAGCGTTTTTGGTGTCCGCCCAGGCTCACCGTTTCTGTTCAGAATACCGGCCACTGGCGAGCGTCCAATGACCTTTCAGGTTACCGGCTTGCCTCAGGGACTGGAGCTGGATCAAAAAACAGGACTTATTACGGGTAAGCTTGTAAAAGCCGGCACTTACGTTATTCAATTAAAGGCAAAGAATGCAAAAGGGATAGCCGAAAAAAGTTTGCGTATTAGCTGTGGTGATAAAATTGCACTTACACCGCAAATGGGATGGAATAGCTGGAATTGTTTTGCCCATGAAGTTTCTGGTGAAAAAATTAAACGCGCTGCAGAAGCAATGGTGAAAAGCGGACTTGTAAATCACGGATGGAATTATGTAAATATTGACGACTACTGGCAAAATAACCGAGATTCGACAGATCCTTCCCTGCAAGGCAAGCTGCGGGACGAAGCTGGTACTATAGTTCCTAATAAAAAATTTGGCGATATGAAAGCCCTGACAGACTATGTGCATGGTCTTGGTTTGAAGATCGGTATCTATTCCAGTCCTGGTCCGTGGACCTGTGGTGGCTGTGCCGGTAGTTATGGTCATGAAAAGCAAGACGCTGAAACCTATGCCAAATGGGGTTTTGATTATCTGAAATACGATTGGTGTAGCTACGGAGGGGCGCTAAATGGACTACCTGATAACGACCCGAATAAAGTAATCTCCATATCGTACAATGGAGGTTATCAATTGTCTACCGCAGTTAAACCATACAAATTAATGGGAGAGTATATCCGTCAGCAACCGCGCGACATTGTTTTTAGCTTGTGTCAATACGGAATGTCGGATGTTTGGAAATGGGGTGATTCGGTAGGAGGAAACAGCTGGCGTACCACAAATGATATCCTGGACACCTGGTCCAATGTGAAAGGTATTGCATTAGCGCAGGATCAGTCTGCAGCCTTCGCTAAACCCGGTAACTGGAACGATGCAGACATGCTGGTTGTAGGAACCGTTGGATGGGGTAACCTTCATCCGACCAGGCTCAGACCAGATGAGCAATATCTTCATGTCAGCCTTTGGAGTCTTTTCTCTACTCCGCTGCTACTGGGTTGCGATCTGGAAAAGCTGGATGACTTTACCCTGAATTTATTGACAAACGATGAAGTAATTGCTGTTAATCAGGATGCTCTTGGCAAACAGGCTACCTGTGTTCAGACTATCGGAGATTTACGCATTTATGTAAAAGATTTAGAGGATGGCAGTCGTGTAGCAGGCTTTTGCAATTTCGGTCTGGAGAAAGTAGATATCTCTTACAACGATCTGAAAAAGCTTGGTATTTCAGGAAAGCAAAAGGTGCGTGATCTATGGCGCCAAAAAGATATTACAACAATCCACGCAGACAACGAGGCTCTTTCGGTGAAGGTTCCGATGCATGGAGTGGTGCTGTACAAATTTATGCCTGTTAAATAAAAATACACATACACCGATTCATGAAAGCAATTTTTAATTCAGCACCTCTAATTCTTCTTTTATTTTTCTTTAAATCTAATGCACAACAAATCGTGTATCAGGATTCTGTCCAGTTGGTGAAACTACAGGGCAATGCAGGGGGAAAGCGTTTCGATGGAATTGGTGTGGTAAATGGGGGAGGCGCTACATCGGTACTGCTGAAGGATTATCCCGAACCCCAACGCAGTCAGATTCTCGACTTAGTTTATAAGCCAAAATTTGGAGCTTCCGTAAGCGCACTTCTTGTTGAGATTCCCGGTGATGGTAATTCAACGCAGGGTTCCATGCCGAGCCACATGCATACGCGTAATGATCTTAATTACTCTAGAGGCTATACCTGGTGGATCTTACAGGAAGCAAAAAAACGCAATCCCGATCTTACCCTGGATGCTACCGCATGGAGCGCTCCCGGATGGGTGGGGAACGGAAATTTTTGGTCGCAGGATGCAGCTGATTATTACGTTAAATGGCTTCAGGGACTTCGTGAAGTTTATGGCCTTGAGTTAGATGCTATCGGCTGTCGCAATGAAAAGGGAATGGACTACAATTTTGCGAAGACATTACGTTCTACCCTTAATGCCAATGGCTTTGAAAAAGTTAAGCTTCATGCGTTTGATCTTTGGTGGAAAGACAAAGTAGACTTCGTCAAGGACTTGTTTAAAGATGATCAACTTCGCAACTCCATAGATATTATCAGCGCACACACATTTTATGAAGGAGACGCCGCTTCCCAACAAGTTCAGGAGATGGCTCAGAAGCTTGATAAACCTATCTGGAACACGGAGGATCATATTTATAAGAAAGGTTTCGATTGCCTGATCAGTATTGTGGAGTGTTTCAATCGTAATTTTATTCAAAGTGGTGTTACCAAGATCGTGAATTGGTATGATATTGCCGGTGTTTATCCTGTCGAACCATACTCGGAAGACCCTGCGGCCATACTGGCACAGTCGCCATGGAGCGGGCATTATCAGATACGCGAGGCTTTGTGGGGTTATGCACATTATGGGCAATTCTCGAAAGTTGGATGGCAATACCTGAATGGGGGTAGTATTAACCTTAAAGGTGGTGGAACTTTAGTAACCTTAAAGTCGCCTGCAAAGGACTACAGTATCATTATTGAAACAAAAAACGCAAAAGTTCCACAACAAATCCGTTTTCAGATCAGCGAGGGGCTGTCTCTAAAGCAGCTTTGCGTATGGCGTAGTAACGAGAAAGAGCATTTTGTACAGCAAGCTGGTATAAAACCAACAAAGGGCACATTTACACTTACCTTAGAACCCAATTCAGTTTACTCTCTTTCCACGACTACAGGGCAGCAAAAGGGCAGCTTTGCTAATATTCCGGATTCTAAGCCCTTTCCCTTTCCCTATTATGAAACATTTGAACAATATTCCTCACCTAAAGTATGGGGGTATTTACCACGCTACACTGCCGATATTGTTGATGCGTTTGAAATCACTGAACGCCCGGATAAAAACGGCAAATGCCTGCGCCAGGTTGTTGCGGAGGGAACCATATCCTGGGGACCAGATTGGCGTCCTTACACTATTTTAGGTGATGCGCAGTGGAAGGATTATGAAGTAAGCGCTGATGTGTATTTAAATGCAGGCGATAATGTTGGGGTTATGGGCAGGGTCAACCACGTTGGTACAGGGTATGGATTTATTCCAAAAGGCTATTATCTGCAGCTTGAAGACAATGGCAAATGCACGATAATGGTAAGCAGAGGAAAAGAGGATAAAAAAGAAATTACGGGAGATGCTGAACAACAAGCAATTATCAAAAAACAAAACGATGAAAGCGAAGGTGGGGAAAAGGTGCTTGGTGAAATACAACTTTCAAATATCAGCCACAGCCAATGGCATAACCTGAAACTCCAATTCGAAGGATCTGTTATTAGCGCATTCGTTGATGAAAAGCAGGTGCTACAAGTGACAGATAGTCTGTACACCCAGGGTATGGCAGGACTGATTGCCGGTGGCGGAAAAAAGCTCAGTACACCTTTTTACGATAATGTATTGATCAAGGACAGAAATGCTCCTGTACCGAAGCCTTCTCTAGCAGCATCAGGGCAACTGCCGATCTATATCGTTAAATAATTTTGTCGGCGAACGATCCTCTTTGGACCTCTTTGTTACAGTTGCTTAAAGAATAATTAATTGAAATAAACCCTTAACCAGTATCCGTTTTGGGTAAAATAAAAAAAACATGTTTAGAAAAAAAGTATTGTTAAGTACAGCCGTTGTTATGGCTTTTCTGGGAGGCAGAGAATCTGCAGAAGCTCAGACCAGTGCAGGTAAACCGAAAAAGGAAAAAGAAAACCTGACAGAAAAATTCGCAAATGTTTCGCCGAAACTTACCGCGGATAATGCCAATCCATTATTGGATTTTATGTTTACTGCCGACCCGACCGCCGTAGAATACAATGGAAGAATTTATGTGTATGCCACAAATGATCATCAACAGTATGAGCATGTGGGAAAGGATGGGAAAAATTCATACGAGCACATCCATACACTGGTCATGATGTCTACCGAGGATATGGTTAACTGGACGTATCATGGTCTTATCGATACTGCAAAGCTGGCACCATGGAGTCAGAATTCCTGGGCGCCTTCCATTACATCCAGACTGGAGTCAGATGGTAAGACGCACTTCTATTTGTATTACTCCAATAGCGGTGTTGGTTCAGCGGTCCTTACTTCTACCTCTCCAGTTGGTCCGTGGAGTGACCCATTAGGAAAGAATATAGTCGACCGTACTGTTCCTGGTGTGGATTGTGAAGCTCCATTCGATCCCGGAGTTGTGATTGACGACCAGGGTACAGGCTGGCTGAGTTTTGGAGGTGGAACGCCTAAAACCAAATATATGCCGGATAATTCCAGAATCGTCAAATTAGGAGCAGATATGATCAGTTTGGCTAGCGACGTTGTCAAGATACCCGCTCCTTATTTCTTTGAGGCCAGCGATCTTAACTTTATCAATGGAACCTGGGCTTATACTTATAATACAAGTTGGGAACAGCGCACTGAATGGCCTTATACGAATAAAGATAAACCAACTCAATGCAGTATGTCCTATATGACGACTAAAACACCATTAGATCCGGATAGTTGGACGTATCGCGATAATTACTTTAAAAATACCGGCGATGTTGGCGTGGGGCCTTTGACAAACAATCACACGCACCTGTTCAAGTTTAAAGGCAAATATTATATTGCTTACCATGCCATGTATTTACAGGATTATTTTGGCACTAAAGGAGGTTTTCGTAATGTGGGTATCGAAGAAATGCAGGTGGATGAAGAGAATGTGAATATCCAAATGGGCAAAGCAACTTTTAAAGGACCATCTCAAATTAACCCATTAAATCCATTTGTTCTTCAGCAGGCAGAAACTACCGGAGGTACTTCGGGGCAGGTTCAGTTCGAAGCCGATGGTAATGTAGGTAATATGGTTGCCAAAGGAAAAGCAGATAAACAATGTCTTATGGTCCGTGGAGCCGATTTCGGCAAAAAGCTTCCGTCTAAATTCGAAGCAAGGGTTAAAGGAAAAGGCAGAATCGAGGTTTATCTAAATAATCTTAAAGGTAAAGCTGTTGTTTCCATTATAGCTGATGGAAAAGACTGGATTACACTCTCCAAGAAAATAGAACAGAAAATAGATAAAGGAACAGCGAACATCTATTTTGTATTTAATGGAAAAGATTTTTTGTTTGATGAATGGAAATTTATCGATTAACTAACTGTTGGCTTTGTAAGCAACAGCACTTATGGATACGTATACTTTCTTGTTGGTAATCACAATAAGAACGAAGAAATAATAAAGTTTTTTGAGTTCAGATGATTCAGAATTTGAAACAAAAAGACAGAATAATATTTAAAATGTTTTTGTCCAATTAAAATATTAAATATGAAAAACGATATAAAAATTTTCTTTTTACACCTTATTTTAGTGTTTAGTCCGGTTGTAATAAACGCCCAGACGTATACCTCGAAGAATGTACCCATCGGAGGAGGCGGATTTGTGACAGGACTCATTACCCACCAAACATCCGGCGACAGGTATTGCCGTACCGATATAGGCGGCGCTTATCGCTGGGATACTAACAACAATAAATGGATTCAGTTGCTTGACTGGTTGAGTGAGGCAGAAAATGGCTTTTACGGAGTGGAATCTCTTGCTGTGGATCCACAGAATCCGAATAATGTTTATATGCTCTGTGGAACGGAATATATAGCCAACGGAAGAACAGCCATATTAAAATCAACAGACAAAGGAAACAGCTTCACTTATACCGATGTTACCTCCAAATTCAAGACCCATGGAAACGGATATGGACGTTCCAACGGAGAACGCCTCGCTGTCGATCCCAAAAACAGCAACGTATTATTCTGCGGAACCAGAGCCAACGGATTATGGAAAAGTACCGATGGAGGTGTTAGCTGGAATCAGGCCTGGAATGGCGTAACGACCACAGCTAATGGAAACGGAATTTGTTTGGTTGCTTATGATCCTTTAAGTGCTGTGGTAAACGGGGTTACACAAACCCTTTATATCGGTGTTTCCCGTATCGGCAGCGCCAATATTTACAAGAGTACCGATGGAGGAGTAACATTTACAGATGTTTCTCCTGACAATAGATTTATGCCGCATCGGGTAGCACTACAGGGTACTACTATGTATGCAACCCTTTCGGTTGAGCAAGGTCCCAATATTTCAGGTGATTACACAGGGACCACGCCTGCTAATGATATGGGCAGAGTATATAAACTCAACACCAATACAGGAATATGGACTAATGTTACCCCTGCGCATCATCCTACAGCAAAGTATCCGTATGGCGGTGTAAGTATAGACCCTTCCAATAGTAACAGAGTAGTGGTTTCGACTTGTGGTATGTACTGGAATCAACAGTTTGGTAGTGGCTGGGGAGATTTTGTTTTTCTCTCTACCGATGGAGGATCGACCTGGAACCTAAAGATAGGCCCGGATTCTACCTTTGATGCTAACGGAATGAACTGGGCAGCCGGTGGAGCGATTAACTGGATGGATTCTGTCGAGTTTGACGGTAATGATCCTTTAAAAGTACGCGTAATAGGGGGAGGAGGAGTATTTACCTGTTCCAATATTACAGCCACAAATACGACATGGAAAAATGATGTGATCGGAATTGAAGAGACTGCCTTGCTTGATGGGGTCAGCATTCCGGGAGGTCCGTTTATTTCCTCTTTCGGAGACGTATCAGGCTTTGTACATGAGTCACTGACTTCTTTTCCGTCAACGAGAATTTCTCCTTTAGGAGGCCACAATAACCATAGTATTGCTTATGCTGCTGCCAACCCAAACAAAGTAGTCCGAATTGGTAACGGGGAAAATGTTGTTTACTATTCTAACGACAAGGGAACAACATGGACAGGCACCGCAACGAACGTGGGCGTATCAGGAAGAGTAGCCATCAGTGCCGATGGAGGAACTATACTGCATTGTCCCTGGGGATCTACCACTACCTGGTATACGACCAATAATGGAGGAAGCTGGTCCGGCTGTTCGGGTGTATCGCTCGGAGATGCAGCACCAGTGGCTGATCAGGTAAATTCAAATTATTTCTACATATACCATCCATCAACCGGGCAGATGCTAAGAAGTTCCAATAAGGGAGTTAATTTTTCAGTGGCAGGTACTCCGGGCGCGTCAACCGCGAATCATCCGTGGGAATCAGTCCTGATTAGAACAGTACCCAGTTTTGAAGGGCATATTTGGGTGCCTCTTGCAGGAAATGGATTAAAATATTCGACCAACGCTGGGGCGGCTTATACCACTGTTGCCAATGTATCGTATTGCAAAGCTATCGGAATAGGAAAAACAATGTCCGGAGCGAGCTATCCTACTATTTTCATCTGGGGAACAGTATCGGGTGTCAATGGCCTTTTCAGATCAACAGATCAGGGTGTTACCTGGCTTAGAATCAATGATGATGCCCATGAGTTTGGTGGTACGTCATTGCTTGTTGGAGATATGAATGTTGCCGGAAGGGTATTTATGGGTGCGGGCGGAGGACGAGGCCTAATTTACTGGGATCCTTCAAATCCTTCAGAACCTTCAGCTTCCTACGTTACTTTAGCCAATAGAGGTACCAATTTGCTGATGGATGGTATGTACAGATTCGACAATGGTTCCAGTGCAGGACAATATGCTAACAGTGGCGCCACTGCACAACAATGGTCAATTGAGACGGTTGGAAACTATGTAATGTTAAAGAATCGCGCTTCAGGATTGTATCTTGATGGTATGTATAGAAATTCCAATGGTTCCGTAGTAGGACAATATAGTTTTAGTGGTACAGACGCGCAATATTGGACACGTGAAACAGCAGGCAACTATGTTAAGTTTAAAAATAAAGCCACAGGTCTGTATCTGGATGGAATGGGTACTACCACTAATGGCGCTGATTTATTTCAATGGAGTCAGAGCAGCAGTTTTAACCAGCAATGGTCAATAAATATAACAGGAAGCCAAAGTTTAAAAATGAATTCGTTGTCTAAAGATGATGTTTCAGAGGTATCAGACAATTCAATATCCTTTTATCCAAATCCATTTAGTACTGAATTTAAGGTTGAAGTTCCAAAATCGAATGAACCAATTCGTGTCAGCATTTTTGATGTTACGGGGAAAAAAGTACAAGAAGCTGAATCCAATTCTGAATCAGGACAATTGTTACTGGGGGCTTCATTGCAACCCGGATTATACATAGTGCAGGTTGAAGGAGTAAACTCAAATTTCTCAAAATCATTTAAGATTATTAAAAAATAAATCGGTTTGTTGAGATTTGAAAAATTATAAATATAAGATAAAAGACATATGAAAATTAACCGGTTTATAGTGGCTTGCATCCTGTTTTCACAGTTTTTGACAGCTCAGGAAAAGTATGTATCCCCAATTAGGGAGGGTAATGAACCTGTTGCCGCCGGAAAGTTTGCGCCAACATGGCAATCACTGCAGCAATATAAAACGCCTGACTGGTTCCGTAATGCAAAGTTTGGCATATGGGCGCATTGGGGACCACAGTGCCAGCCGGAACAAGGAGACTGGTTTGGGAGATTCATGTATAATGAGGGGGGTGACCAATATAAATGGTTTGTTGAACATTATGGGCATCCTTCCAAAGTTGGATTCAAGGAAGTCATTAAGGATTGGAAAGCTGAAAATTGGGATCCTGAAAAACTTGTAGCATTATACAAGCGCGCAGGAGCCCAATATTTCTTTGCCATGGCCAATCATCATGATAATCTGGATTTATGGGACAGTAAATACCAGGAGTGGAACTCGGTGCGCGTGGGGCCTAAGAAAGATATTATCACCGGTTGGTCAAAAGCAGCAAAAAAATATAATCTTCCATTCGGACTTAGTGTACACGCTTCACATGCCTGGACCTGGTTTGAAACCGCCCAGCGTTCAGATAAGACGGGAGCATTAGCAGGAGTGCCCTACGATGGAAAACTCAGTAAAGCAGATGGTAAAGGAACATGGTGGGAAGGACTTGATCCTGCAGAACTTTATGCCCAAAACCATCCTATGAGCAAGGGAAGTGAAAAAGATCTGTATGCCTTATGGAATCAGTGGGACTGGAGCAATGAAGCAGCAGTACCTTCACAGGAGTACTGCGAAAAGTTCTATAACCGCACCATAGATCTTATCAATAAATACAATCCCGATTTGCTTTATTTTGATGATGTTACACTGCCTCTTTATCCGGTAAGCGATGCTGGACTCAAAATTGCAGCTGATTTTTACAATCATAATATGGCAACCCATAACGATAAGCTGGAGGCTGTGTTATTTGGAAAAATATTAACCGATGAACAAAAAAAATGCATGGTATGGGATGTAGAGAGAGGTGCTCCTGATACTGTTCAAAACCTTCCATGGCAAACCTGTACCTGTATTGGCGACTGGCATTACAGTAAGTCCGTTTATGAAAATAATGGGTACAAATCTGCTGCGACAGTAATTCATATGTTGGTTGATATTGTCAGTAAAAATGGAAACCTGTTGCTTAATATTCCTGTTAAGGGAGATGGTACAATCGACGATAAAGAAGTAGCAATTCTTGAAAAAATAGCGGCCTGGATGGAGGTAAACAAAGAAAGTATTTTTGATACACGTCCATGGAAATACTTTGGTGAGGGACCAGCTTCAGAATCGGTAAAAACTGATGATAACAAAAGTTTTAATGAAGGAAAAATAAAACTATCCGCTAAAGACATCCGCTACAATCAAAACGGAAAAATTCTTTACGCCACTCTTTTAGGAGTGCCTTCTGATAACATTTGTTTAAAATTGCTTGGCAAGAATAAAAATAAGGACAAAATTAAAAGTATTCAGATCCTTGGAAGCAAAGAAAAGCTTTCATGGAAACAATATACTGACTCACTGGTAATTATAAAGCCGAAGATTATCCCGAATGATATTGCACTAGTACTTAAAATAAAATAAATAGAGAATATATGTGGACTTACTAGTTTTAATCGAGTAAAGAATTTTATAGAATTCCATGTTTTATAATGGATATTAAAGCTTCTCATGTAATAACAAGAATCTGAAAACAACAAAAAAAACTATTCGCTAATCAATAGAATAACAATTGTAAAAAATGCAAAATTCATTTAAACGTTACTGCAAAGCCATGGAGTTGCTTAACGAGCCTATTCTAATCGAAGCTTATAAAAAGGCCCATGCTAAAGGAGCTGCCTGGACTGAGATAACACAGGGAATGAAAGAGGTAGGGATTATTGATATGGAAATTTACCTTCTTGGAACAAAGCTTTTCATGATCATGGATACCACAGCAGATTTTGATCATGACAAGGCAATGGCTGAATTAGCACTAAAGCCGCGTCAAAGCGAATGGGAAGCGCATATGTCCCAATTTCAGGATAGCACTGCCGAGGCAACCGCCGACCAAAAATGGGAATTGATGGATTGCATTTATAAAATGGATTGATAATTTAAAGATGCTTAATTAGGAGATTAATAAATGTTGGTATTAATTTATTTTATTGTAGCACAGTATCAAGGCAGCGCAAATAAGAATTGGATTGTATCCTATAGAAGATCTATAGTAACATTAAAAAAAGTATGAACAATTTTAAAAAAAGTATTTCTTTATGAAAATCATTTCTTTGACAGTAATTTTTATTTTGTGCAGCTTTACGATATTGGCACAGGATAAAATACTGGTAGTTAATACCAACAACCAGCCCATTGCTTCAGGCAAGTTTGAGCCAACATGGCAATCTCTTAGCCAATATAAAGTTCCTGATTGGTTTCGCAATGCCAAATTTGGTATCTGGGCACACTGGGGACCACAGTGTCAGCCTGAACAGGGCGACTGGTATGCACGTGGCATGTATGAAGAAGGTTCTGAATACTATAAATGGCATGTGGAACATTATGGTCACCCCTCCAAAGTAGGCTTTAAAGATGTAATCCAAGACTGGAAAGCCCAGAATTGGGATCCTGAAGAGTTGGTAAAGTTATACAAACGTGCGGGTGCACAATATTTCTTTGCCATGGCCAATCACCACGACAACCTGGATTTGTGGGACAGCAAGTACCAAGAATGGAATTCTGTTCGTGTTGGTCCTAAAAAGGATATTATAAGTGGTTGGTCAAAAGCCGCTAAAAAACAGGGGCTTCCTTTTGGATTGAGTGTACATGCTGCCCATGCATGGATGTGGTACGAAACGGCACAGGGCGCCGATAAATCTGGAGAATTTAGTGGTATTCCATACGATGGAAAACTTACAAAAGCAGCTGGAAAAGGCACTTGGTGGGAAGGATTGGATCCTCAGGAATTGTATGCACAAAATCATGAACCAAGCAAGGGAAAGGGGTGGAATTGGGAATGGCAGGATAAAAGCTCATGGCCTTCCCAAGCGTATTGTGAAAATTTTTATAACCGCACTATGGATCTTATTAATTTGTACAACCCTGACCTGCTATATTTTGATGATACAGCACTCCCATTGTATCCTGCTAGCGATGCTGGTTTAAAAATAGCTGCTCACTACTACAACCATAATATGACAACCCACAAAGGGAAGCTTGAAGCGGTTTTGTTTGGTAAAATACTTACTGAACAGCAAAAGGAATGTATGGTGTGGGATGTAGAACGTGGAGCACCTGACAAACCACAAGAAAAAGCATGGCAAACCTGCACTTGTATTGGAGATTGGCATTACAATAGAAAGGTGTATGATGAAAACCGTTATAAATCGGCTGCGAGTGTCATTCTTTCTTTAGTAGATATTGTCAGTAAAAATGGAAATTTATTACTTAATATTCCTGTGCGTGGAGATGGCACAATTGATGACAAAGAAGTTGCTGTTCTTGAAGGTATTGCGGCCTGGATGGATATTAACAAAGAAAGCATCTTCGACACCCGTCCTTGGAAACTGTACGGTGAAGGGCCATCCGCTGATCTAGCGAACCCTATTAATAGCCAGGGATTTAATGAAGGAAAAATACAATACTCAGCAAAAGATATTCGATACAATCAGAAAGGAAATGTATTGTATGCTACGGTGATGGGTAAACCTACAGAAAATATTTTATTGAAGTCGCTGTCAAAAAAAGAGGGAACAGGAAAAATCAAAAAAATTGAACTTCTTGGCAGTAAAGAAAAAATTTCCTGGAAACAAGAAGCAGACTCATTGGTAATTATAAAACCAAAAGCTATTCCGAATAATATTGCGATTGTTTTTAAAATAACTATGAAGTAATTGTTTCTGATTTAGAATGATAGTTTCAATATGGTAATACGATTTTTCTAATATTCAATTTTCAATATGAAAAATAAAATAAAATATATTGGGTTGTTTTTGTTTGTTTGTCAGACGTTTTTTGGGCAATCGTTCCTTGACAAGGCGAAGCAGCCCATTGCATTTTTAAATGAAGATGTTGTTTTGACTGATTCCTGGATAAAGCAGCGGGAGACTGCCAATACAAAATATATTTATCAGTTTGATACAGATAGGCTACTACACAATTTTAGGATTAATGCCGGAATTGAATCCAAAGCCCAACCACTTGAAGGCTGGGAGTCCCCTAAAGTGGGATTGCGCGGGCATTTTGTAGGTCATTATTTGTCGGCTTGTGCTTCCTTGATTGAAAAAACGGGCGATACTTTGCTTGAAAAACGTGTGAAATATATGGTTGATGTGCTTGGTGAGTGTCAGCAAAAACTTGGTGGCAAATACCTGAGCGCGTTCCCCGAAAAAGATTTTACTCAATTGGAAACACAATTTAGCGGAGTTTGGGCTCCATACTATACTTATCATAAAATTATGCAGGGAATGCTCGATGTTTATAAGCATACAGGAAATAAAAAAGCTTATGCAATAGTGGTTAATATGGCTGCTTATGTAAAAGAGCGTATGGATAAACTTTCGTCTGAAAGTATTGAAAAAATGTTATATACTCCTCAGGCAAATCCCGCAAATGAAGCGGGTGGAATGAATGATGTTTTACAGAATTTATTTGAAATTTCTAAAGATTCAACGCATTATAAGTTGACTTGTCTTTTCGACCGTAAGTGGTTCAGCCAACCATTGTATGAAGGGAAAGATATTTTGTCTGGCTTGCATTCTAATACTCATTTGCCTTTGATAATTGGTTTTGCCAAACGGTATGAAAATACCGGAGACAGCTATTATCGTGATGTTGTTTCCCATTTTTGGGAGATGCTGGAACATCATCATTCTTATGTCAATGGTTCCAGTAGTGGTCCAAGGCCTATTGCTACAACTCCAACTGCTCAAAGAGCAGAACATTGGGGAAAACCAGATTATTTAAGTACAACACTTACTGACAAAACATCCGAGTCATGCGTTTCACATAACACTCAAAAAATCACAAGTACTTTGTTTCGTTGGACTGCCCAACCCGAATACGCAGATGTATATATGAATACACTTTATAATTCTGTTTTTGCACTGCAAAATGCCGAAACGGGATGGAATGTTTATTCTTTGCCATTAGGTTCTCCGAATAAGAAGAGCTTTGCCAGTCCCACTGAGTTTTTTTGTTGCAACGGAACAACTATTGAAGCGTTTACGAACTTAAATGCTACTATTTATTTTCATAACAATGATAACCTTTGGGTCAATCTGTATATTCCTTCCACTGTGAAATGGAAGTCTAAAGGAATTACTTTGTCACAATCGTCCGATTTTCCAGATAATTCAATTGTAAAATTTAACATAACGGCTAATAAAACGACGCCATTTGCATTGAAATTATTTATCCCATCCTGGGCTGACAAGCAAACCCGGGTTTTGGTAAACGGAGAACCCATTACAGCTAAAGTAACTCCGATGTCTTATTTTATAATTGACAGAAAGTGGAAAAATGGGGATAAAATAGAAATACGTTTTAATTACCATTTTAATATCAAAAAAATGCCTGATAATCCAAATGTAGTTGCACTGTTTTATGGGCCGGTTTTACTAGCATTTCAAGTTAATGAAGAAACCATATTAAAAGGAAATGAGGTAGATATTTTGAAAAATATCTCTAAACAAGAGAATTCGATGTCATTTACCTTAAAAAATAAAGGAAAAGAATATACACTTCTGCCTTTTTACAAAATAAATAATGAGTCGTACGGAGTGTATGCGACTATACAAAATGAGTATTAGCAAGTAGCTTACACTCAACTATAAACTAAAACAGAAAAACTATACTTTTTGTTTTTTAACCTAATTAAAATAAAAATGAAATATAAATTCACCTGGATTTTAGCCCTTGTTTTTAGTGTTATAAATGCACAAACAGACCAAAAATATCACCAATGGGCGTCCACGCCTCCTCTTGGGTGGAACAGCTGGGATTGTTTTGGAACAACCGTTACCGAACAGCAGATAAAAGAACAGGCAGATGCAATGGAAAAATACCTTTTACCAAGCGGATATAACTATCTCACAGTGGATATTCAATGGTATGAGCCTGAATCGACAGGACATGCATACGACCCGAAGGCGACACTTACCATGGATGAATTTGGCCGCTTAACGCCCGGTCTGAAAAAATTTCCTTCGGCTGCAGATGGAAAAGGTTTCAAACACCTTGCAGACTATGTACACTCCAAAGGACTGAAATTCGGTATTCATATTATGCGCGGAATTCCCCGTCAGGCGGTGGAAAAAAATACCCCGGTACTCGGGACAAACGTAAAAGCTCAGGATATTGCCATTAAAGGCTCTACCTGTGCATGGAATCCTGATATGTACGGTGTTAATGCTAATAGCCCTGAAGGTCAGGCTTATTATAATTCCATTGTGCAGCAGTATGCTGACTGGGGAGTGGATTTTATCAAGTGTGACGATATTTCACGACCTTACGATGATGTGCAAAAAGCAGAAATTGAAGCGCTTCGAAAAGCGATAGACAAAACCGGCCGACACATTCTGCTAAGTTTATCGCCGGGAGCAACACCTGTTAAAATGGGTGAACATGTTATGAATCATGCCAATATGTGGCGTATCACCGATGATTTTTGGGATCGCTGGGGATTATTGCAAGGCATGTTTGAGCGAATGGAGGTATGGACACCTTTTCGTGGACCAGGTCATTTCCCAGATGCTGATATGCTTCCTATTGGAATTGTTGAATTCAAACGCCCAACCAATTTCACCAAAAACGAACAATATACGCTTATGAGTCTTTGGGCTATTGGTCGTTCACCACTTATTTTTGGTGGAGATATGACCAAACTTGACGATTTTACCAGGGAAATGCTTACCAATCCCGAAATGCTCAAAGTAAATCAACACAGTGTAAATAACCGTCAGGTGTCGCGCGAAAAAAATCTGATTGTATGGACAGCCGATGTGCCTAATAGCAAAGACAAGTATGTGGCCCTTTTCAATGCGCAAAGCAAGGGAGAAAATCTTGATTTTAACAATGCCGATTATATAAGTCCAATAATTGCCGGCAAAGGAAGTTCGCAAAAGATAGAAGTATCGGTAAAAGAGGGAAAAAAACTTGTTCTTTTTGTGAAAGATGGTGGCAACGGTTTTGATTGGGATCATATCGTTTGGGTTGATCCTGTCCTTCACGGTCCCAAAGGCGATTTGAAACTGACTAATCTTAAATGGCTGAGCGCAACCTCGGGCTGGGGAGAAGCGAATGTCAATCGTACCTGCGATAATAACCCAATTATCATAAATAATGAAACACGAGAGGGAATTGGTGCACATGGAGAATCCGTGATCATTTACCAATTGCCCGAAGGATATGATTCTTTTACAGCAACCGGCTATGTAACAAAGGAAACTGGCTCAGTGAATTTTGGAGTTTTGGTTGATAAAGGAACAATAGATATCCCCGACAAGGCCAATGTAAAAGTCGACTTTGAAGCTATTCATCTAAAAGGCAAAGTAAAAGTGCGCGATTTGTGGAATCACAAAGATCTCGGAACTTTTGATGGGAGCTTTGAGCGTGAATTGCCACAGCATGGGGCGGGGCTGTATCGGATAACTCCTTTGCAATAATATGATCGACATCCAATAATTTAATAAAAATATAAACACAACAAAATGATACGTTTAAGTTCATACAAAATACAATATCTCACCAAACAACTGGTATTCCTAATTATAATGTGTCTAAGCTTTGTTTATGGATCTGCACAAACTGCCATGGAAAGAAAACAGCTATTTGATTACGACTGGAAATTCTTTTTAGGGGATGCTCCTCAAGCCAAAGCAAATGATTTCAATGATCAGAGCTGGCGTAAACTCGACTTGCCACACGATTGGAGTATTGAAGGCAAAATTCATCCCAAAAATACTACTGGTGGAGGTGGTGGATATTTTCCGTCAGGAACTGGCTGGTATCGCAAAACCTTTCTGGTTCCGGACAACTGGAAGGCAAAAAAAGCTTCTATTTATTTTGAAGGTGTTTATATGAACTCCGAAGTTTTTATCAACGGAAAATCACTTGGTGTTTATCCTTATGGTTATTCCTCATTTAGTTATGACCTTACACCTTATTTGGTTTTTGGAAAGGAAAACGTCATTGCAGTACGTGTCGACAATTCACAACAGATGAACAGCCGTTGGTATAGTGGATCAGGAATTTATCGCCATGTCTGGATGATAGTTACCGATCCTGTACATGTGGCAAACTGGGGAGTTGCTGTTTCAACTCCTGAAGTATCTTCAAAAAAGGCTACTGTACTGGTAAAAACCAAGGTTAAAAATGAAACAGCATCACCACAGAGAATTGTTGTTACAACCCATCTTTTAAACAAGAGTTCTAAAAGTGTTGGGAAAAATCAGGTACAGGTTGAGGTTCCTGCCAATGGCGAGAAGGAAATAACACAAACCATCCAGGTGTCAAATCCGATGCTTTGGACACCGGAAACGCCCAATTTATACCAGGCTCAGGTTCAGGTAGTAAAAGATAAAAAAGTGCTGGACGATACCAAAAACAATTTTGGTATCCGTTCCCTAAAATTTACTGCCGAAAATGGATTTCAATTGAATGGAAAAACCGTAAAAATAAACGGAGGTTGCGTACATCATGATAACGGTTGCTTAGGCGCTGCCGCTTTTGACCGTGCCGAAGAGCGCAAAGTAGAATTACTGAAGGCCGGCGGATTTAACGCGGTGAGAACTTCTCACAATCCACCTTCTGAAGTCTTTCTTGATGCCTGCGACAGATTAGGCCTACTGGTAATGGACGAATCTTTCGACTGCTGGAAAATTGGAAAAAATAATAACGATTATGCAAAATATTTCAACCAATGGTGGCAACGCGATTTAGAGGGAATGGTACTACGTGACCGAAACCATCCTTCGGTTTTCATGTGGAGTATAGGCAATGAAATCCCTGAGAGAGCAGATCCTGAAGCTGTGAAAACAGCCCAAATGCTTTCTGATGCATTAAAGAAAATAGACAATACCCGTCCTGTTACCTCTGCAATTGTAAATAGTGGTAAGAATTGGGAAGTGTTCGATCCGTTGATGGCGATACACGATGTTGCCGGATATAATTACAACCTGCATACTGCTCCGGACGATCATAAAAGAGTGCCTTCGCGTATCATCGTTCAAACGGAATCCTATCCAAAAGATGCTTTTAACAACTGGAAACTGGTGCAGGAAAATAATTATGTAATAGGAGATTTCGTTTGGACAGCCATGGATTATTTAGGCGAATCAGGAATCGGACGTTGGTATTATTCAGGTGATGTACCTGGTCAGCATTGGGAGAATGATTTCTTCCCTTATCACGGTGCGTACTGCGGTGATATTGATTTGATTGGTTGGAGAAAGCCCATTTCGCATTACAGAAGCATGCTCTATAATAATAACGAAAAATTATACTTGGCAGTTCGTGAACCAGCTCCGGAACCTTTAGAAATCAAAGAAACATGGTGGTCGGTTTATCCAACGTGGGAAAGCTGGACCTGGCCGGGTTTTGAAGGGAAAAAAGTTGAGGTTGAGGTATATTCAAAATATCCAAAAGTGAGACTATATCTCAATGAAAAATTGGTTAGTGAGCAAAAAACAAGTAAGGAGGAGCAATTTAAAGCTACTTTTTCAGTGCCTTATTCTCCAGGGATTCTTAAAGCTGTCGGAGTAGAAAATGATAAGGAAATGGAATCAACAATTCTTCAAACTGCCGGTGATGCCTCAAAAATAAAATTGACAGCCGATCGAAAAGAAATACTGGCCAACGGACAGGATTTATCATTCATAACTATTGAAATAATAGATAAGTATGGGACATTCCAACCCAATGCTACCAACCGTTTGAATTTTAAAATTGATGGACCGGGTGTCATTGCCGGAGTAGATAATGCTGATTTGAAAGACTTCGAACAATATGTCGACGACACACGCAAAGCATGGAAAGGCAGAGCTTTAATAGTAATTAAAAGCAATCATCAGGCTGGTGAAATTAAATTAACGGTAACATCCGATCAGTTGGAAGGAAATAGTATAAGTATTAAGTCAAATCAAAATAAATAATGCATAAAATAGCAATGAAACGTACCATCTCTTTTCTATTTTTTATTTTAAGTTCATTTATTATAAATGCACAGGAAATAATTTCGCCTAACGGAAAAATTAAAGTTATTTTGAATTTGCCCGATAAAAATGCTGTACACCATCTTTCTTTTAAGGCGCTATATAAAATCGAAAATAAGTTTACAGAAGTATTATCTGATTCTAAATTAGGCATTAATCGTACCGATGAGCAGTTTGTCGATAATCTTCATTTTGTTGCGGCATCAAAATCGGTTTCCGTTCATGATACCTACAAAATGGTTTGTGGTAAACGTCAACTGTGCGAAAATTTTGGTACAGAAAAGACTTTCAGTTTTAAAAATTCCAATCAGCAGCCAATAAATATTGTTTTCAGGGTTTATAATGACGGTGTTGCTTTTCGTTATACTTTCCCAAATCATTTAGATTCAAAAGTTAATATTATTAATGAAGCCACAACATATGTTTTACCGGATAAGACCTCTTGCTGGATGCAGCCTTATGATATTTCGTATGAAAAGTTCTTCCCATTAAACAAAACGGATTCAACCACTAATACAGAGCAGGTAAGGGGGTTCCCGGCTTTGTACAAGGTGAATGAACAGTCAGTTTGGACGCTTATTTCTGAAGCGAATATTACAGAGAACAATTGTGCTGCAAAATTAACTAACCTGAAAAACAGTAACCAATATCAGGTTACGTACCCTTCTTCACGTGATAATTTTCAGCAGGCTGGTGTTATGACTACATTACCCTGGAACTCGCAGTGGCATACCCTAATCATTGGTAAATTGTCTGATATTGTAGAATCCACCTTGATTTCAGATGTAAGCGATCCCAACCAGTTAAAAGACACAGAATGGATTAAACCCGGCGCGGTATCGTGGATCTACTGGGCAAATAATCATGGCTCAAAGGATTATAAAAAGGTAGTTGAATATGTTGATTTAGCCGTAGAAATGAATTGGCCTTACGTGCTGATCGACTGGGAATGGGATGTAATGAGTAATGGCGGAGATATAACCGATGCGGTAAACTATGCAAAAAGCAAAGGAATAAAACCATTGATGTGGTATAATTCAGGAACAATATGGCTTGACCCCACACCAAATGACCGTTTACTTACAGCAGAAAAACGTGCCAAAGAATTTTCATGGCTCAATAAAATTGGTGTCTACGGAATCAAGGTAGATTTTTTTGCCGGTGACCAGCAAGATATGATGACTTATTACATTGACATTCTTAAAGATGCGGCCAAATATCATTTATTAGTAAACTTTCATGGCGCAACAGTGCCGCGTGGCTGGGCGCGTACTTTTCCCAACCTCATGACGACAGAGGCGGTATATGGTGCCGAATGGTACAATAATGATCAGGTACTGACTAATAAAGCTGCAGCTCATAATACGACACTTCCCTTTACACGAAATGTAATTGGCTCGATGGATTACACTCCGGTTACCTTTTCAGATTCACAACATCCACATATAACATCTTATGCTCACGAACTGGCTTTGTCTGTTGTATTTGAATCAGGATTACAGCACTTTGCCGACAGGTCTTCAGCTTATGAATCTTTACCCGAGGAACCAAAAGAATTTTTAAAACAGGTTCCGGTTGCCTGGGACGATACCAAACTAATTGACGGTTTTCCGGGCGAGAAAGTTATTATGGCTCGAAAGAAAGGAAATAAGTGGTATATCGCCGGGCTAAATGGAAAAAATGTACCACAGACTTTATTGGTGAAGTTTGATTTTATGGATAAAGGAGATTATAATTTTGAGCTAATCAAAGACGGGAAGGATGGTCAGTCTTTTTCTTCAGAAATAATAAAGATTAAAAAAGGAAGTACTGTAAAAATTGAATGTCTTCCAAACGGAGGCTTTGCAGGTATGGTAAAATAAATGATTTAACATGTTTAGTATTAAATCATTATAAGTGAGAGATTGCAGGAATTAGATAATAGTTGTATTTTTTTAATTTCTAAATACTTACATCAGTTTGGTTATAAGATGATGTACTTAAAGCAACTAAATTATGAATAAAATAGCAAAGAATACAGCGTTTAAAAAAGTGGGATTATGGGTTCTGTTCCTATTATTGCCAGGCAATTATGTAAAGGCTCAAACAGCAATGATGAATGTTGAGTCCCGACACTTAACTGGTTTGAATGGGAAATGGCAGGTTATACTGGATCCCACCAGAGCAGGGGAGTGGAAACAGGTCTGGCTGGAAAAAAAGCCACAAAGCAAAACCGACTTTGTGGAGTATTCCTTTGATGGCGGACCAATGCTAAAAGTACCAGGAGACTTTAATTCACAATTACCCGAACTGACTTATTTGGAAGGTATCGTTTGGTACAAAAAAGTATTTCATTACAAATCGGATAATGGAAAAAGACTATTTCTGCATTTTGGATCGGTAAATTATTTGGCGGAGGTATATCTAAACGGTGAAAAAATAGGAAGCCACGAAGGCGGATTTACTCCCTTTGAGTTCGAAATTACAGGCAAAGTAAAAGAAGGAGAAAATTCAATAATCGTTAAAGCAGATAATCAGCGTTTGCAGAATGGTTTGCCTGCTGCAGGATATGACTGGTTCAATTTTGGAGGTATTACCCGTGAGGTTAATTTAATTGAAACTGCTAAAACCTTTATAGAAGATTATGCTGTTCAGTTAAAAAAAGGAAGTCTGAACAAAGTATTGGGATGGGTTCAGCTCAATGGAAGCAACACAAAACAAAAGATTAAAATAAAAATTCCTGAACTCAACAAAATATACAAAACTGAATCGGATAGTAAAGGACATGCCAGTGTAGCGTTTGATTCGAATCTAAAGCTTTGGTCGCCCGAAAATCCTAAGCTTTATAAAGTCATTATTGAAAGTGAAACAGATACTATTGTTGACACAATAGGCTTCAGATGCATAGAAGTACAAGGGAGTAAAGTATTGCTGAATAAAAAAGAAATCTTTTTTAAAGGCGTAAATATCCATGAAGAAAACCCGAATAAAGGAACAAGAGCCTATTCAAGAGAGGATGCTTTACTATTGTTAAATTCTGCAAAAGAATTGGGTTGTAACCTGGTTCGTCTGGCGCATTATCCGCATAATGAAAATATGATTAAAGAAGCTGAAAAGTTAGGGCTGATGGTGTGGAGTGAACTTCCCGTTTATCAGCACATTCAATTTTCGGACAGCCTGGTGCCAAAAAAAATGGAAAAGATGTTAAAAGAAATGATTCATCGGGACAAAAATCGCTGTGGGGTTGTTATCTGGAGTCTTTCAAACGAAACCTATCCGGGCACACCAAACCGAACTAATGCCCTTATTGAACTAACCCAAAAATGCAGGGCCCTTGATTCAACACGACTAATTAACCATGTTATCAATACACAATCTTATAGCAATAATGCATTCAATGTGTCAGATCCGCTTTATGAATATTCTGATCTGATTTGTATTAATGAATACATCGGCTGGTATATTCCCTGGCAAGGTAAACCATCGGATGTAAAATGGAGTTTCGCTTATCCTGATAAACCAGTATTTATTTCAGAGTTTGGAGCAGAAGCTCTTTACGGAAGTAAAGGTCCTGCAGATGCGGCTTCTGGCTGGACAGAAGAATATCAGAAACAGATTTATAGCGATCAGCTGGAAATGTTTAAGACGATTCCAAATTTATGCGGCATATCTCCCTGGCTTTTATTTGATTATAAATCTTTGGGCAGAATGAATCAGGTTTATCAAAAAGGATACAATAGAAAAGGATTGTTATCTGAAAAAGGAGAAAAGAAAAAGGCATGGTATATTATCAATGATTATTATAAAAAAAGAAGAGAAATTGGCAGAGAGGCTGCAGTAAAATAAATAAATAAGTAAATAAATAAATAAATAAATAAAGAGTAACCAGTTAGGTACAATAGCAATAAGGTTAACTGTAATAAAATAATAAGATGAAAAAGTATTTAATGGTATTTATAGTAATGACGATTTCCCAAATGACTGTGAAATCACAGAATGCCAGTTCCTATTTTCCGGATAAAAATCTGGTAACAACAGGTATCTATTATTATCCGGAGCAGTGGAACGAAAACCAGTGGGAAAGAGATATTAAGAAAATTGCAGACATGGGCTTCGAGTTTGTCCATTTGGCTGAATTTGCCTGGTATAAAATGGAACCTGAAGAAGGTAAATTTGATTTTGCATGGCTGGATAAAGTGGTGGAGCTGTGTGTAAAAAACAATCTTAAAGTTCTAATGTGTACCCCTTCTGCAACTACACCTACATGGATGCGAGTGAATTACCCTGAAACCTTTATTATGGAGAACCATTATATCCGTGCTGAGAATGGTACACGAGGATTAGGCTCGATCACCAATGCTAAATACCGCGAATTTGTTGAAAGAATTGTGACAGAAATGGCGAAGCGTTACGGGAAGAATAAAAATGTAATGGGATGGCAGCTTGATAACGAGCCTCCAGCAATTTCAGATTATAGTCCATCTTCTCAGGAGGCTTTCAGACGATGGCTGAAAAACAAATATAAAACAGTTGATACTTTAAATGCCGTTTGGGGAACCGCATTCTGGAGCCAATGGTTCGACAGTTTTGATCAGGTTATTATTCCTAATCCAAACCTGGTCGGCTGGTGGGGTAATAACCCTCATGCACTACTCGATTTTAAACGTTATCAGGCTGATGAACAGGCCCAGTTTCTCGATTTACAGGCAACTATTCTACGAAAATCTATTCTGGAGGGACAATACATTACTACAAACTATACAGCTGTTTGCACCGGAGCAGATCCGGGACGAACAAAGAAAATGGATTTCACGACCTACACTGCCTATCCGAATGGAGGCACTGATAATATTGGCGACCTGGGCTTTCGATTGGGCAATAGTAAAGTTGTTCTCTTTGCGGCTGAATACTATAAATCAGTTGGAGGTGTTTCGGGAGTAATGGAAATGCAGCCCGGACCAGTTAACTGGGGATCTTATAACCCGCTTTTGCTGCCTGGAACCGTACGAATGTGGCTGTATCACAGTTTTGCCGCTGGTGGAAAGATTGCCTGTTCCTATCGTTTTCGTCAGGTTTTGTACAGCTCTGAGCAGTACCATGCCGGAGTTATGCAAACAGATGGTGTTACTCCATCGGCGGGAGGAGAGGATTATATTCAATTCATAAAAGAAATCAAAGAGCTTAGAAAACAATTCAAACCCAATGCAAAGCTGCCTGAAAAATTGGCTGAAAGGTCAACAGCTATACTTTGGAATCTGGAAAATTTCTGGTCTGTAGAAAGACAAAAACAAACGTTTCAATGGGATACATGGAACTACCCTGTAAAGTTTCTCGAGATGACAAAATCCCTGGGTGCCCCTACAGCTGTGATTCCGGAAACAGCAGATTTTTCCAAATATAAATTTCTTATTGTTCCGGCTTACGAATTGACCGATTCGGCATTAATAAAGAAATGGAACGATTATGCAGCAAACGGCGGTCATCTGATCATTACCTGTCGTACGGCCACCAAAAGTAGAGCAGGACATTTCTGGGAAGGCGAGTGGGCTGCTCCAATTTCGGATCTTATTGGTGCCCATATCAAAGCCACAGATATGCTCTCGGGGTCTGCCAAAGGAGATATCTTGATGAAATCATCCCATTATAATTGGAACAACTGGGCCGATCTTCTCGAAGCAAATAAGGGCACTGAAGTGCTTGCCACTTATGATAACCAGTTTTATAAAGGCAAAGCTGCAGTGGTACAACGCAAGATAGGAAAAGGAACAGTTACCTATATAGGTGTAGATACCGACGATTCAAAACTTGAAAAGGATATTTTACGTGAGATCTATGCCAACGCTGGCATTATCACCGAAGATTATCCGGAAGGAATATATGTTTACTGGCGAGATGGATTTTATATGGCGGTAAATTATTCTTCAGACAATTATACAATGAACGTACCTACAAATGCTAAAATACTGGTGGGGGAAAAGACGCTAAAACCGGCTGGTGTGTTAGTTTGGAGTGAATGATGAATTATAAAAAATAAATGATTTGTTTTTTTCAAAAGCAATTGTTGTATCCAAATCGACTTTCGTCTTAGTTCTGGTGGCAGCAAATAAAATAAATTAAAATAAATGTTATGATTAAAATTACGATAAACTGTGCCCTTTTTTGTTATGATAGTGGTACCCTTAAAGTTCTATTATCAAAGGAAAACAATCGTGTTAATGCCAACTGGAAGATTTTAACGGATACCCTTAAGGTTAATGAAAGCGCCGATGATGCAGCATCTCGTTTGGTGAAGGAGTATGGAGGAGATAAGAATATATTTCTAAGACAGTTAAGGACATTTATTGATACAAGTGGGCAAAGCTCAGATCACAATGTAATTATCGAATATTATGGACTGATAAATATTGATAAATATAAAACGTTTTTTGGTATCAGTGAATATTATAAAAGATGGTGGAAAGTTACTGATGTATCGGATTTATTGTTTAATTATAACGGAATAATAGATTTAAGCCTGTATCAAATAGGGAATGCCTTACGTGAATCTGCGGTGGGTTTTGAGCTTTTGCCAGCAGAATTTACATTATCTGAACTTACAAATCTTTATAAAGAAATATTGGGTGTTGAGGCTAATGAATTGAAGTTTTGCAAAAAAATTATACAGAAAAAAATCATAGTACCTTTTGTTAGTGAGCAAATAACTACTGAAATTGAAACTCAAACACGTTTTAAATTTAATAGCAGAGAATACGAAAAGTTAGCAATAGAAAAATATTTTTCCATTTTTTAATAGTAATAATATCTTCTATGGATTCTTATCTGTATTATTCTTCAAAATTGTTTTTAACTCCTTGTATAATAATTTTGATTATTATTCCAGTCATTCTAATAACCAACGCTTGCATTAGCGATATTTTTAAATAACCTAAAGCTAAAGCAACCGATCGTAATAGTTTAAATATTATATTTGTTTTTTTTAAGTGTTTTTTAAACACTTAAATTTATTATGGATTTTCCACAATAAAGTAATTGCAAAAAGGCTCGATAACAATACCTGTGCTATTTCAAATTTAGACAGATTGGTATGTGTTCATTGATTAATATAGAAATTCACCATGACTAACTGGTAGTAGCATTTTTTGGCTTATAAGCAGTAAGTAAAATAGATAGAAAATAATCATTTAAAATTATAAAGTATGTCATTAAAATTTTCTTTATTATCAATAATAATATGTTTTGGAAGTATAGATAGTATAGCTCAATCTTATGAAAGAACAAATTTAGGGATAAAAGCTTCGATTCATACTACAGTAGTGGAAATGCAGTTTTACAGTCCTGAAATAATTCGAATTATAAAATATCCTGCTGGTAAAAAAAAGGATAAAAAAAGCTTATCAGTTATTAAAGTTCCAGAAAACACAAAGTTTACTATTACTAAAATAGATAACGTTATATCTTTGAAAAGCAAGAGTATTGAAGCCATTTTAAATTTAGAAAATGGAAGAATATTTTTTCAGACATTTGATGGAAAGCCACTATTAAAGGAGAAAGAGTCAGGAGCACTTTTTACAGATTTTAATGATTCAGGAATTAAAACGTACAGCGTAGCACAATCTTTTATTCTTGATAAAAAAGAGTTTATTTACGGATTGGGGATTCTCCAAAATGGAAAAATGTCTCAAAGAAATCAGAAAATCCGCATGGTACAGAATAATACTTGGGATTTTGTTACTTTTTTCCAGTCAGATAAAGGATATGGACTTTTTTGGGATAATTACTCACCGACCGACTTTAGTGATTCTAGTGAAGAAACCTCTTTTAAATCAGAAGTAGGTGATGGTATAGATTATTATTTTATGAAAGGCAATAATGCTGATGGTGTTATAGCCCAAATGCGTGATTTAACCGGCCAGGTGCCGATGTTTCCTAAATGGACTTTTGGCTTCTGGCAAAGTAAAGAGCGTTATAAAAGTCAAAATGAAACTGTTGAGGTAGTGAAAAAATATCGCGATCTAGGTGTTCCATTGGATGGTATTATTCAGGATTGGCAGTATTGGGGAGATAATTATCATTGGAATGGAATGAGTTTTTTAAACCCTGAATTTTCAAACCCCCAACAAATGATAGATGATATTCATAATTTGAATGCACATTTGCTTATTTCGATCTGGTCTTCCTTCGGCCCAAAAACGCCACAATTTCAGGAGATGAAAGATAAAAATATGTTGATGGACTTTCAGACATGGCCACAGTCAGCAAAAGAGGTATGGCCGCCAGATATGAATTTTCCTTCAGGTGTAAAGGTATATGATGCATATAATCCTGAAGCAAGGGATATTTATTGGAAATACCTTAACAAAGGCTTATTTTCTTTGGGTATTGACGGTTGGTGGATGGATTCTACAGAACCAGATCATTTAGATAGTAAGCCAGAAGACTTTGACAATATGACATTTTTGGGATCCTTTAGAAAGGTCAGAAATGCTTATCCATTAATGAGTGTGGGAGGAGTTTATGACCATCAGCGTGAAACATCATCTGCAAAAAGGGTTTTTATCTTAACACGTTCAGCTTTTGCCGGGCAACAGCGCTATGGAGCTAATACATGGTCGGGGGATGTGAACTCTTCCTGGGAAAATCTACGAAATCAAATTCCTGCGGGATTAAATTTTTCTCTATGTGGTATTCCATACTGGAATAGTGATATTGGTGGTTTTTTTGCAGGTGCCTATAATAAAAATGGGAATATCGGTTCGGGGTCCAAAAATTCATCGTACCAGGAACTATACTTAAGATGGCTGCAGTTTGGAGCATTTACCCCAATGATGCGTTCTCACGGTACAGATATACCAAGAGAAATATATCAGTTTGGACAAAAAGGAGAAACGATTTACGATGCTATTGAAAAAACAATTCATTTACGTTATTCGTTATTACCCTATATTTACTCAAATGCATGGAAAGTCACAAATGGACAGTCTAGTATGATGCGTGCTTTGGTGATGGATTTTGATAAAGATGAGAAAGTCAAAGATATCAGCAATGAATATTTATTTGGTCAGTCCGTATTGGTAGCTCCTGTTGTTAATGCACAGTATACTCCTGAAGTAATTGTAAAAACTAATGAAGAGACAGGGTGGAATAAAGTAGAAGATAAGGACAATCCTAAAAACCTCGAAATAGACTTTAGTCAGAAAAAATCAAAAAAGATATATCTTCCTGCTGGTACTCAATGGTACGACTTCTGGACTAATATTAAATACAATGGCGGTAAGGAAATTGAAAAGGAAGCAGGTATTGATGAAATTCCTTTATATATTAGGGCAGGCAGTATTATTCCTTTTGGACCTAAAGTGCAATATGCTAATGAAAAGAAATGGGATAATCTTGAAATTAGAGTTTATGAAGGAGCTGATGGTGTATTTACACTTTATGAAGATGAAGGAGATAATTATAATTATGAAAAAGGGAAATACGCAACAATTACATTTAAATGGAATGATTCAAAAAAGGTTTTAACAATTGAGCAACAAAAGGGAGAATTTATCGGAATGATAAAACAACGGCAGTTCAATGTTGTGAAAGTTTCTGCAAATCCTGACCAGCAAAATAATAACAGTACTAAATTTAGTAAAGTTGTTGATTATACAGGAAATACAATTTTAGTTAAGCTGTAAAAAGTTATGGTGAAAGCAAATCACTAAATAGATGGCTGCGTTAAATGTTCAGTAGAAGAACATTTAATAAACGGAAGAAGTGAGTCCGTAATCACATTCGAACCTAACTGTGAACCTCCAATAATCATTGAATTTTTAATTTCACAAAATCGTATATGCCACAATTTTGCCACAAAACTTAGACTTGTGATATATTGTAAAAAAATCACCTTGACTTTTTGTGGCAAATTAGAGGGCAATTCCCGTTTTCTTATGGAAAGAATAAAAACGCTATAAAACACAAAAGTTTAATTTATTCCCTTAGCTCAACTTGCACAAAATCGATATTACATCGTGTAGCATTCTTATCGATTAGCACTCTTTTTGTTTTCCTGTAAATATAACATCGCTTCTTTGACTGCTTGTATTGAGTTTTTTGGACTAAAACCCAATTCATTTCTTGCTTTTGTGATGTCAAAGTTTTGTTGAAGTCCTGAAAACATGGCGATATCTTTGGTACTCAATAAAGGAGCTTTTCCATTTACCTTACTACCAATTTCCATAAACCAGGCAATCATAAATAATATTGGTTTTGGAACTGCCATAGGAAGTTTTATTTTTAAATCCGGAAATAACTCCTTTGCAAGTTGTGTTGTTTCTTTTATGGAAGTACACTTTTCATTTGCCAGGATATAACGTTCGCCATTTTTTCCTTTTGTTGCCGCTAAATAACAACCTTGAGCAACGTCTTTTACATCAATCCAATTCAAAGTGATGTTTGTTTCAACAGGTATTTGCTTTTCAAGAATTAAAGAAATAATATTATAAGAAACGCTTAAGGGGTTGAAAGCAGTGCTGCCAATCATTGCCGATGGTAAGACGGCAACCAGTTCTATCTTGTGCTTTCGAGACAATTCAAAAACTAGTTTTTCGCCGTCATTTTTTGAATTGTAGTACATATCCCTGCGGTCAGGATTCTGTCCATAACTTTCTTTTGTAGGGAGTTTGGAATAATTTAAAGCTGCAATAGAACTTACATACACAATTCGTTTTACGCCAGCTTCTGCTGCAGCTTCAACGATATTTTTTGCGCCTTCAATATTGACATCATAAATTTCCTTTTTTGGGTCTTTGGCCCAAAGTTTAAAGACTGCTCCAACTGCGTAAAATATTTCTACACCTTGTAAAGCATTTACTAAGGACTGTTTGTCAGAAATATCAGATTGTACGACTTCACAATTTAAGCCAATAAAGGGTTCTTTGTTTTTGATGTTGCGAACTGAAGCTCTTACTGGAATACCTTTGTCGATAAGTAATCTTACCAAGTTGTTGCCGAGATGTCCATTTGCTCCTGTAACCAATGCTAAATTTTTCTGTGCCATTTTATTTGTTTTTATTAAGGCACAAAATTGGGAGATGATTTTTTTTAAATACTTCGCAAATGTTACTTAATTATTTGCTTTCTAATTCTGCTCAAACTTTTTGGGTTCATTCCTAAAAACGAGGCAATGTATTGAAGAGGAACATTGTGTATAATTTCAGGATAGTTTTCAATTAATTTATTATAACGCTCTTCTGCCGTTAAGGTTGCTAAATCTTTTGAGCGGTTTTCGTTGTATGTAAGTGATTGCTCAAAGACCCAAAGACTAAAATCTTTAAAAGCTGCACTGTTTTGAAGAAGGGAATCCAAGTCAATTTTTGCAATTCTCAAAAGTTCACATTCAGTAATGCATTCTACATTTTCATTAGATTTTGTCTGGTTGATAAAATTGGAATAAGAAGTAAAAAATCCTGGCGGGCAGTTGATGTGCGTGGTAACTTCATCACCAAAATTATTATAATAAAACAGTCGCATAAAACCCGATAGGACAAAGTAAAGATATTTTGGGACTTTACCCTCTTCTTCAATAATGCAATTTTTAGGGAATAATACTGGTCTAAAATACTTTTGGCATAGTTCTTTGTCCTGGTCAGTGAGTACAATTTTGGTACTTATCAGGTTCAATAATTGGTCGTACATTTGTTACTATTAGAATATTTGTTGGCTTTTTAGTCTACTGTTTGATTGCTTTTAAAGTTTTTGATTTTCAATCGGTTGTGGGTTTAATAGCAGGGTGTTTTTCGGCCAGGCAAAAATACGATTAAAATTATTCAATTTAAGTTAGATTTTTGGTCAATTATAAATGCAATAATATATGCTTCCCTAATAATGAAGTATTGGTAAATATATTTCCCTTATCCGTTTTTATTTTAAAGACATGAACTTGATGCTAATACATTCGAACCCAAACTTCTTAGTATTTGATTTTGCTGGATTTCTAATTTTCAAAAACACCAAGTGCTACGATTTTGCCACAAAACTTAAGATATGTGAACATGTGGTAATAAGTTAGTAAAACGCTTTTGTTTTGCGGCAGAAGGTATCAACTCAAAATTTTGAATTTATAAAACTTGTAATAGAATCTTACTATTAATCAATAATTCACCTCAACTTTGAGTGCAGTTCACATGGCATTTATTCTATTCTAAAGTTTAAAAGAAAACTGTAAAAAAAGCTTTATTACATAAGACTTATTGAATCAGGTTAGTATAAAATTATTGGTTTCAATCATATAGGTTTTTAACTGATTTTAGAAGTAATTAATTCGTTTTAACAAAAAAAATAATAATAAAAAAACATTTTTTATTAATAATGATAGTAAAAAATCAAAATTACTTTTATAGATTCGCAGCAGAATTCTTATAAAAAATTACAAGAATTCTTTTTTATCTATCGGAAAAGAAAGTAGGTGCTGTTGGAACGGGTAAGAAATTACATTAAAATCCCCAAATTTAATTGTTCTATAGCCTATGAAACAAAGTTACTATTTTTTGATTATTAGTTTTTCTACCATTATTTGTATGGGTCAAACTAAGAATTTGCCAACACATCGACTTAATAAAAGTAATTTAAACGAGCTGCTAGTAAAGAAGCAGGTGGATTTTACTTTTATTACTGGAGCGGATTCAGACAAGGAAGAAACCTTAATTAATTTTAATCCCATTATTTTAGATTATAGTAAAGCGAGCTCTTTGCGGATAAAACAAAAAATAGAAGAACTTTCAAATGCAACTTACTTTACCGTTTATGTTTCCGATAAAGTTCTGCCCGAACAAGAATTATGGAGTGTTAAAGCCGCTAATTCTACAGTAGATTTAACCAACAAAGTAGTTGTAAATGGTAAAGAAACGATTCCTTATGAGGGAGGTAAATTAGACGCACCTACTTTAAATTCTTATACGAAAACTTTCGATGCAAGAAACAAAGTAAATAATGCTACTACTTTTATGGAGTTTGGAAATTTTTCTGGAAAAGAAAAAAAAGCTTCAAAAGGGATTTTGGCAGAATTAGTTATATACAATAAAGTGCTAAGAAATAAAGACAAGCAAGCTGTAGAGACAGGACTGGCATTAAAATATGGTATAACTCTTACCAACTCAAAAGATTATCTTTCTTCCGATAAGAAAATTATTTTTGATGTAGAAGATGCTCCCGCCTTTGTTAATCGTATTGCTGGTATTGGTAAAGATGAAGCTCTTGAACTGAATCAGAAACAATCTCATAGTACACAAACAGAAGGTATAGTTACCATTGGGGTTGATGAAATTGCTACATCCAATCAGGAAAATAAAGGCATTATTGAAGATAAAAACTTTTTGGTATGGGGAGATAATAATGCTCCATTAACGGCAGGTATTCCCACCGAAAATTCTTCTTTGCCACTTTTGCAAAGAAAATGGCTGATCAAAGCCACAGGCGACCAGGCCAGAGCATTATCTACAATTGTTCAGTTTGATGCAAATGCCATTTTTAGCGATTTGAATTTAGATCTAAAAAGATATTTATTGGTCATTGATAAAAGTGGGAAAGGAACTTTTCTGCCAGAGAATCTACAGTATTTTCCGGCTTCAAAAATGGATGGAAATGCCTTAACATTCAGTGACGTACTTTGGGATACGGATCAATCAGGGACAGATGTTTTTACATTTGCACTAAGTGAAAAATTAGAAGTGGCTTTAGCAGAAGAGGTGTCAGAAGTTTGTGTTTTTGGTGAGAATGGCATCTTGGATTTTAATGTTAGTGGGGGTATAGCGCCATATACTTTTGAATTGCTTAAGGATTCTAATGTGCTCACTAGCTGGGAATCTAAGGACGGTACTTTTCCTGATAATAAAATTTCAAAGTTAGGAACTGCCAATTACACATTACAAGTTACAGATCAGGTAGAATCTAAGAAAAATGTATCTTACTTACTCACTAATCCAGAGTTAGTTGCAATTGACTTAGGAGCTAATAAACGTTTCGCTATTGAGCAATCAGAAATGGTTTTAGAGCCGATAATTACATCCAATAATCAAAACTTAAAATACCATTGGACTTCAGATAAAGGTTTTTCAAGTGATGTTATGAATGCGACAATCACTGAGCCGGCCACCTATACATTAACTGTGACAACAGAAAAAGGTTGTACAGTTTCCGCTTCGGTTACAGTAGATTCAAATTATGCTACTTCTTTTGTATTGTATCCCAATGAATCTTCAGACGGGAATTATAATCTATCGGTTGTTTTGGCAGAGCCCCAGGATTTTACCATTGCCGTATATGATATGTCAGGCAGAATGATATCCACTTCAAAAGCAAATAATAAAACAAATCACATTATTCGTGGAAAGAGGATTGGATCTTCGGGGGTTTATGAAGTAGTTATTTTTAATGAGAATTTTAAAATAGCCAAGAAACTCATAGTCAAATAACTTTAGTTCCGAACCAGTAAGCCTAAAATACTACTGTATGATTTGTTGTGATAAAACGAATCATTATCAAATTATAAAAAAGCAAAACTTTTTTGGTTGTTTTCTTTGAAAGCCATTTCTAAGGGTTTTCACAAAAACATCATCACTATCTAACACAGATAGCTAAAAGGTATTAAAATTAATTTCGGATGTTGTAAAATTCAAAAACAACGATCAGGCAAAACCATAAAAATAGAATATAGATGAAAAAAATATATTTCATACCATTACTCCTTATTTTCAATGTGCTATTATGTGGGGCTATTACAAAAATAGATGAAACTCCAAGTAAGACAAAAAAAACTAATACTAAAACAAAATATTATCCCGCTTCACATAAAGAAGGATTTATCGGTACTTTTGAGGACAAACCTTTAGATAGTCCTTCAGACAATGTTTTTACGGTTTCAGTAAGTGAATTGCCAAAAGCCGATGAAGAGGTATTTTTAACTTATGAATTGTACGGGATCTCCAATCATACGGGCATTTCAAGAAGTATCAACGGTCAACTCTCGGTAGGGGGATATTTCGTGACACAAAATAAATCATGGAATCAGCAGGAGGAACAGTTAAAAATCGATTGGTTAAAAAAAGGGGAAAACAGCATTCGCTTTACTCTTCCTGATCAGGCTAAATACAATTACCGGGTTAGAAATTTAGGAATCGTTATTAAAAAAACGGGGATACAGGGCAGAAGCGTTATTGTCAATCAGCCTGTTAGTCAGGAATACAATAATGGTTTTGGTTATGTAAAGGGTTTTATTCAAGGCAAAGGCAGCGCACAAGCTACTGTGTATGTGGATGGGATACAGATAAAAGCTCTCGGTTCAGAATTTGAGACCCTTATACCAAAAAAATCAACTGAGACTATATGGGGAGCAACGCTAAAAATTGTGTATGCTGACGGTCAAATCATTGAAAAACAATTAACTTATACAACACCGCTTACTGCAGATTTTCAAAATAAAATTACTGTTCGTTCGGCAGATGCAGTTGTACGGGTATATACTCCTGAAAATTTATTTCAATTACAGTTAAAAGGAGTTGCAATTGCAATAGAGCCACAATCATTAATAAGCAAAAACAATATTTCTTTTACGGCTTTACGCGATATAGATTTACCAGCATTGGATGGAATGATCGTAAATGTGACTAAAGAATATCAGGGATATCGGTTAGCTGCCCAGGGAGAGCAATTCAAAAAAGAAGCTAAAATCTCTTTAGAATATGATCCGAATAAAATTCCTGATGGATACACTGAACAGAATGTAAAAACCTATTATTTTGATGAGATAACTAAACATTGGGTAGCCTTAAAAAAAGACAGCCTCAATTCTACAGCTAAGTTAATAGTGTCAAAATTAATGCAGGGTGGAGATTTAATCAACGGAGTAATTAAAGTTCCGGAATCTCCGGAAACAGCGGGGTTTACTCCAACTTCCATTAAAGACATCAAGGCTGCTAATCCTTCGGTAGCGGTCAATACGATAAACCCTCCTTCTGCCAACAATATGGGTAGTGCTAATCTTGGATATCCTATTGCTTTACCAGCAGGAAGACAGGGAATGCAGCCGCAACTGGGGATTCAGTATAATAGTGTCGGCGGTAGTGACTGGCTTGGTATGGGATGGAATTTAAGTATTCCATCGATAAGTATTGATACCAGATGGGGGGTACCCCGTTATGACCCCGCTTTAGAGACTGAAACCTACTCGATGGGAGGAGAGCAACTAGCCCCGGTGGCTCATAGAGGTGATTATGTGCCAAGAACAGGTGAAAAACAATTTTATCCTCGTATTGAGGGAAGTTTTAATAAGATAATCAGACACGGTGATAACCCAACGAATTACTGGTGGGAAGTGACCGACAAATCCGGTTCAAAATATTTTTATGGCGGAACTCCCTCATCAGGAATCAAGGAGAGTGCTGTTTTAAAAGATGCTGATGGAAATATTGCGCATTGGGGATTAGTTGAGACCCGTGATTTGAATGATAATTTTGTTCGTTACCACTACACAAAAGTGCAGGACACAGGAGTACAGGGGGGAAATGTAATGGGTTACAACACCTACATCAGTAAAATAACTTATACCGGTAGCGGAAGCAGTGAAGGGAAATATGAAGTTTTATTTACCCGTGACAGAGAATTAGGAGAATCCAAAAGAAAAGATGTAAATATCAATGCACGCTATGGCTTCAAGCAGGTAACAGCTGATTTGCTTCGCAAGATTGAGGTAAAGTTTAATGGTCAAAAAATAAGAAGTTATGAGCTAACATATGTTCAGGGCGCTTTTTATAAAACCTTATTAAATAAAATTACTGACTTTGATGCTGCTGGTACTGAGTTTACACATCATGATTTTGAGTATTTCGACGATGTGAAATCAAAAGAAGGTTATCAGCCTTATACGTCAGAAGAAAATTGGAATCCTCAAGATGATAATGTAAAAGGAGATTTTTTAGTCAGAACAGGTGATTTCAATGATAATGCCTCTGCTATAAGCGGTTCTAAAACCTCAGGAGGTGGATTTGGACTGGCCTTAACTGTTGGAGGCGTAAATGGCTCATTGTACAATAAGCTGCAATCAGTGGGAGGTAATTTTGGGTTTAGCCAAAGTAAAGGAGAAGGAATGTTATCATTGATTGATATTAACGGAGATAATCTGCCGGATAAGGTTTATACCAATGATGGCGTAATCAAATTCAGACCCAACCTTTCAGGACCAAACGGCAGTGTGGTTTTTGGGGAGGAAAAGACCGTTTTTGGTATTGGTAATTTTTCTACATCTAAATCTGAAACCTTTACCTATGGAATTGAAGCGCATTTTGGTGTATTTATTGGACTGCAAAAGACCGATACAAAAAATACAGTGAAAACCTATTTTTGTGATGCCAACGGAGATGGATTAATGGATATCGTACATAAAGGAATAGTATATTTTAACCATTTAAATGACGGAATCCCAACTTATACACAGTCAAGCGCAGATACGCCAAGTGCTCTGGGTTCATCCACTACAGGGATTGATCCAGGATTAATTCAAATTGATCCACAGGAGATAGAGAAATTAAAAGATCAATTTCCTTTGCATGATGTTGTAAAAATGTGGGAAGCGCCTTATACAGGAGTTGTTTCAGTTGACGCCCCGGTGTCTTTAGATCCAAATGCACAGTCAGTAGATGGTGTTAAAGTTGCTGTTCAGCATAAAGGAACTGAGTTATGGAATGCGACAATTGCTGCAAGCGATTTTAGTATTAAGAGTCCTGTACTGAATGATATTAATGTTATAAAAGGCGAACGCATCTATTTTAGGGTACAATCCATTAAAAACGGAGAAGCTGATATTGTAAACTGGAATCCAACCATTACCTATGCACAACATACTGCAGATTTAACAGATGCTGATAATTTACCTATTTATCAATATACAGCATCCAAGGGTTTTATTGTATCGGCTAATCAAAGCCTGGGTATGCCAGTTGATGGAAGTATTGCTATTGAAGGGGTTTTTGAAAAACCAATTACTTCTGATGATGTGACAGTGTCAATCATTAAAACACAGGTAAACGGGCAAACACAAGTTGTCTGGCAAAATACGTTTTTAGGTACACAAACAGTTAATCAGGCTATTATTTTGAATGTTACTGTACAAAAAGAAGAAGGGTATTTGTTTGTAGTAAATTCAGATTCCAACATGGACTGGAAAGCACTTAAATGGACACCAAGAGTATATTACACCGCTTCCACAGATCCTAATCTAACTACAGTTACCAACGCAGATGGAAGCGCCATGCTTGAATTTTTTCCAGTGGTAAATTATGATTTGTATGCCAGATCAATCAAACCTACTGCTTCCTGGAAAGCCCCTCAGGATATGTCAGTAACCTTTACGCCTCAGCTGGCACTTAACATGCTTCAAAACCCGCTTCTTGACGGGCATGTAATGTTGACCATAAAAAAGAATAATACCCTAATGGTCAAACAAAACATTACAATTGATGATAATGTAGCCATTAATGCAACCCCTGTCACTTTAAATGTTGTAAAAGACGAGGTGCTATATTTTGATTTTTATACAAAAGACATCCCTGTTGCAGAAAAAATAACAGTTTCTAAAGTAATTGCAGTTATAAACAATGCAAACAATGATACCTTTACAATAGAACCTGGTCTTGCTACTGTTGATAACTCGGTGATTTTTGGACCAATGTATCAACATTGGGGACAGTTTGGGTATAATGGTAATAGAGATAGGGCCAATGCGCCAATAAATGAAGCCGAGCTAACCCTGGAAACTTCAAATCAGGGGAATATAGATCTGGGAGGAGCCTCAACTCCTGAGCAAATGGAGAGCTCCTATGACAGTCAGGGCGGACAAAATGTAAGCGAGGCTAAATTTATAATGATGCTGCCTGATAATTTAAATAAAACATGGAAAGGGCAGGATGATAAACATTGGGTAAACCAAAACAGTATGTCAGCTTCACGTCTGGGGATGGATGATTTAACCATCGAGAATCCGGCAACCAATGGAGGGGCTGGGGCCAGAGGTATTGATAAAATCACAAAATCATTTAGTTTAGGCTTTAGTGCTAGTGTTAGTGGAGGTGGCGCAAGTGCCGGTGGAAGTGTGGCTTCCGGAGAAACTAAAAATATTACTGATTTTACTGATTTAAACGGAGATAGATATCCTGACATTATAACCGAGGACAAAGTACAATTCACAAAAGCTAATGGAACATTTGAAGGTACTGCCAGAAATGTAGGTACAGGTTACTTTGAAAAAACCAATCACAGTTCAGTTGGATTGTCTTTAAATGGTAGCCCGACAATGTCAAAATCAATGATTAGTGTTTCAGTTCCAATTGGGACAGTTGATTCGACACCGATTTATAATGATGACAATACCAGGATTATTGGAGCAACTAAAGAGAAGGAAGCGTCAAATTCTCTTGGAATCAGTGCCAGTGTATCGGTTAATGAAGAAGATTCTTCCCATACTTTTATGGATATCAATGGAGACGGCTTACCTGATAAAATTTACAAAGGAGGGGATGTAGCATTAAATTTAGGTTACAAATTTACAGCCAGGGAAAAATGGAATTTTAGTACAATTCGTGATGGAAAAGGCGAAGACTTTAGTGCTGGATTAGGAATGAGCCTTTATGATAACAGTATCTCTGGAGGTATTGGTCTGAATATGTCATTAGCCCATGCCAAAACTGCCTTGCAGGATATCAACGGTGATGGCTTGCCGGATTATTTTGACAAGGATAGTCATGTGGTTTATTTAAATACCGGAAATGGGTTTATTCAGGCATCCTGGAGTGGAATTGATGATATTCAGGAAACTGTTTCTGTAGGTGAATCAGCCAACGTGGCTTTCACTGTTTGTATACCTATCCCGGTTCTTGGAATCAGGATTTGTATTAACCCAAGTGTAAATGTGAGCCATAGTGCCAGCAAAGAAAAAATCAATTATTCCGATATCGACGGTGATGGATTCACAGACATACTGACTTCTAAGGAAGACAATGAGCTAACGGTAAAACGCTCTACCATTGCCCGTACCAATCTATTAAAAGAAGTCAAACGTCCTATGGGAGCGAGCTTCAGTATGGATTATGCCCGCATCGGTAATACGTACGACCAGCCAAGTGATGTATGGGCTTTGACTAAAGTAGAAATCAAAGATGGTTTCAATGGAGACGGTCCGGAATCTATGTTGAGTACTTTTGAATATGAAAATGGAAAATACGATCGTCATGAGCGCGATTTCTACGGATTTAAAACTATAAAAAGCCATCAGTTAGACACCCAACAGACCAATGTGGTATATAGAACTATTGTTCAGGAGTTCATCAATGACAATTACTATGAAAAAGGAAGCCTGCAGAGTGAAGTTTTGGAAGATGCTGCCGGAAACTTATTTACTGAAACCTTAAATATCTACGAATTAAAAGATATAGCCAGTGGAGCTGTGCTTCCGGCAAGTTTCAAAACCAGTGATACAGGTAAGGCATTCCTGGCATCGGTAAAAACGCAAAAGAATTTTTATGAAGGTGGACCTGGTGCGCAAAAAACAACCAAAAGTACCTACCAATACGATACTTTGGGTAATGTTACGCATTTTACCGATTTTGGAGATGAAGGCGCCGATGATGATATTTCATCGACTATTACCTACCACAGTATTCCGGATAAATATATTATGGCAACCCCTAGCCGGGTTATTGTCACAGGCAATGGGCAAACCCTGCGTAAAAGTGAAACCTCGATTAATACTCTCACAGGGGATATTACCCAAATCCGTAAGTTTTTGCAAAATGGTAATGCAGCAAAATATGATCTGGAGTATGATAACTATGGAAATCTTAAAAAAATAATCCGTCCCGAGAATGCTAATGGGGAACGTTTGGATTTTCAATATGAGTATGATCCTGAGGTGCATACCTATACTACTCATGTGAAAGATGGTTATGGATATAGTTCAAGTTCTACTTATGATTATAAGTTTGGCCAGATGTTATTGAATACGGATTTAAATGGCCATCAGATGCGTTATGAGATCGATAACTTGGGACGTATCACAACCATTACCGGACCATTCGAACTGCAAGCTGGCAAACCTTACACAATTGCTTTCGAATACCATCCTGATGCTGCTATTCCATGGGCAAAAACTAAGCATTATGATCCTGCCCATATCGATAATAATATCGAAACGGTAACCTTTTCTGATGGCCTTGCACGTAGTATCCAGGTCAAAAAAGATGTTGATTTGTATACAGCGCCACAAGCTGGAAATCAGGAAAATATGACGGTATCGGGTCGTGTAATGTACGATGCATTTGGTCGTGCTATCGAGAGCTATTATCCGGTAAGTGAACCAAAAGGAGGGGAGGCAGTTTTTAACCCCGCTTTTGATAATATCGCACCAACCAAAACAACTTATGACGTATTAGACCGAACACTATCGGTTACTTTGCCAGACAATGCGGTTAGTACTATGACGTATGGTTTTGGAAACGATCGTGAGGGAGCTCTACAGTTTAGTACAAAAGCGACGGATCCCAATGGGATCTGGAAAGAGAGTTATACCAATGTAAGAGGGCTAACCAAAGCCATTCAGGAGCAATACAGCCAGGGCAGTAACGTTTGGACAAGCTTTAACTACAACGCCATTAATGAATTATTAGTTGCAAAAGATGACCAGAATAATGAAATTAAATCCACTTATGACTGGATGGGCCGTCGTACCAAAGTAATCCATCCCGATGCCGGGACTTCGATTTTCGAATACGACCTGGCTAACAATATGACCAAAAAGTTAACTGCTAATTTAGCCATAGGCAATACACCAGTAACTTATACTTATGAGAAAGAGCGTCTGGTAGCAATTAATTATCCACAAAATCCGGTAAACAATGTAAAATACACCTACGGTAGTGCAGGAGCTAGTGATAATCGTGCTGGTCGCATTTTGCTGCAGGAGGATGCCACTGGAGGACAGGAATTTTTCTACAACCAGCTAGGAGCGGTTACCAAAAATATGCGTACTATATTAATTCCCGGAGCCGCCCCGTTAACATATCAAACCCAGTGGACGTACGATACCTGGAACCGTGTAACGGAGATGTTGTATCCTGATCAGGAAAAAGTAACTTACAAATACAATCTTGGTGGACTACTTGACAGTATGAAAGGCGTAAAAGCAAGTACCCAGTATAATTATGTGACCCAATTGGGCTACGATAAGTTTGAGCAGCGTGTCTACTTAAGCTATGGTAACGGTACAGAAACTACATATAGTTACGAACCTGAACGCAGAAGATTACACAATATGGTGGCCGAAACGGCAGCCAACCGTAAAATGATGGATAATGTATATACCTACGACAAGGTAAATAACATTTTAAATCTAAAAAATAATGCCGAAATACCAGTGAGTAACCTTATGGGAGGAAGCGCCCAATACGATTATCAGTATGATGATTTATATCGATTGACCAGTGCTGCAGGAAACCATAAAGGAAGTAATCATGAAAACCGCTACACGCTGGCCATGACATACAACTCAGTACACAGTATTATAAAAAAAGAACAAGTGCACCAGTTTAAGGGATATGATTCTAACGACTGGAGCCCACGTAACAAAACGACTTATAATTACGACTATGCATATGGTCAAACCCAGCCTCATGCACCAACCAATATTGGCGAACAAACCTATACCTATGATGCCAATGGAAACCAAACGGGATGGACAGATGATGTCAGCGGACAAGAGCGTCAGATATTATGGGATGAAGAAAACCGCATAAAAGCCATTGCCGATAATGGGCAGTTGTTCAGTTACGTGTATGATGCCGCAGGCGAAAGGGTACTAAAAAGTAGTGGCGGCGGTCAGAACGTTGCCATAAACGGAAGTAAAAAAGCAGGCAAAGGCAGCATCGGTAATTTTACAATTTATGTGAATCCTTATGTGGTGGTGCGTAACAGTATGGTAACGAAGCATTTTTATATTGAAAGCCAGCGCATTGCTACCAAACTAACTGAAAGCAATGAAGGTTTATTGCAGGGTAACGCCGGGAATAATAAAATTGACTATAGTAATAAACAGGCGAAACTGCAGGGATATTTCAATAAACAATATGCTGATTTAGATATTGAGTTGGAAAAAGTAGAGGGTGCAGCCGGTAATAGCGGTAACACCCCACCGGGACAAAGCAATACACCTCCTAACGGAAATGGAAACGGAAACGGAAACGGAAATAATAATGGAGGAAATGGGAATGGCAACGGTAACAATACAGAAGCCTTCGTTTTTTACTACCACCCGGATCATTTAGGAAGTTCTTCGTATATTAGCGATGCCAACGGAGAAGTTTGCCAGCATCTGGAGTACTTTGCCTTTGGAGAAACGTTCTTAGAGGAGCATAGTAATACGGAAAGAACTCCTTACCTTTTTAATGGGAAGGAGCTAGATGAGGAGACAGGATTGTACTACTATGGTGCTAGATATTATGACCCTAGAACAGCTGTATGGCAGAGTGTGGATGCTCCTTTAATAAATGGTAAATATTTAAGTTTTGATCATGATGGTGGGGTACTTAATAGTTTTAATTTGGCTGCTTTTGCATACTGTAGGCAAAATCCAATAAACTTGATTGATCCAGATGGGAATCAATATAATAATAGTATATTATTAAATCCTGTTACTATAAATAGAGTGTCCTTACAATCAAGGGCTCCTGTATCATATACAGAAACATATTATCAGTTTACTAAATCTACTTCACATTTACTGAGTTTAGTGAGTGGGGTTAATGAAAGGAATATTGGAAATGCAAAAGTTAAGTTTATATATACTCCAATTGGTGGCGGTGGGCTGACTGAAGGATCTAGTTCAAGTAATGCTAATATTAATATTTTTTGGAATAATCCAAAAAAAGGATTTGTTTATAATACTAACGCTTCTTGGTTTAAAGGTTTTCTTGGCTTAATGGCACATGAAGTTGGTCATATACCACAAATTGATAAAGCAGGTAGTAATTCTTCTCATATTTTAGGTTCAATAGGAGAATATGCTCGAAATTTTGTTACTCCAGGCGAAGATACTCATGATGGGAGGTATGCTACTAAAGAGCATGAAGCAGATGCAGGAGAAAATAATTTTACAAATTTCAATAACTTTGTTGATTTATATTATGGAGGTAAAAAAGATAGTGGTGTCCTTAAAAAATTATTCAATAATAAAAATAATACTCAAGATGATATTATTGGTCGGATAAATCAATGGTGGGCAGAGTATAAAAAACAAGAAGGACAGAAAAAGAACTAATTAGTACTATTAAATCATGTAATTATGAATACATATAAATTTTGGATGATTTCATTTGCAATATTACTCTGTTCTTGTACTGGTCATGATATGTATTACGATATAAATAATCAAAAATTAATATCCTGTAATAATAAAAAGTTCAGAATGCTGGAAATCTCAGGCAAGTCTGATGAAGTATCATTATTTTGGTCAGACACAGTTCAAGATGCCCCTAAGATTTTGAGTTTAAATCATATTCCCAAAGAATATGAAATAAGGACAGGTGGATTAAAAAGGAATAGACCATTTTTTTTAATACCTAATGAATCTTATCTTATTATAAAAAGCGGAAGTGGAGAATCCAATCATAGCATCCGAATCTGGACAAACTCAAAAGGTAGCGTTTATAAAACTACTCATCCACAATGTGGAATGAAAGAATAATTATCAGTTGTCAATCCAGCTATAATGCGGAAATTCTTCCCGTGTTCTCAAGAATGTAAAAACATTCTATAGCGCAATGGTTGTTGGCATTTATTCGTATTATTGCGAACGATGTCAGGTTTTAGGAATGTTGATTATATCGGTAATGTATTGCTTTTCAGAAAGTGCAATAGTATTTGATGAAGGAAAAAATTATACCAGCAAAAAAGAAATAAAAAACTGGATAGAAAAAAGCTCAAAAGAATACAATACTGTAATGAAACCGATTGAATTTGAAGGAGATGCTGAAAAGGGAAGTTTAAAAGCAGAAGTATTCGGAACCTTCCCAGGCAGTCCAGTGGTTCTTACCTACAATTTAACGTTTAAAGGAAAGCATATAGAATCGTTGAAAATTAATTAAAGCTAAGGAATCAGACCTTTAAATTATTGATTTTTGCAATTTAGGAGAATTACATAGAATTGAATAATTCCCTATGTAATTCTCCTAATTTTATAAAGCTTCGAGCCCGACTGATGTAAACCTTGTATTTCTGAATTTTTCATTTTTCAAAAGTTCATGTGCTGCGATTCAATCACAAAACTTAGAATAATGAAATATCTTTAAAAAAACGCCTTAACTTTTTGTGGCAAAAAAGACATCTGCTCCAATCTGCAAGTGTTGTATAAAACTACAGTTAGTTTTAAAGACCATACTATTGGAATCTTCTGCAGCACAGATTAAATCAATCTAAACTTTAAATTACTTTTTTCAATTGAAAACCAGTCTATTTGTAAAACCTCTTTAATGAATGATTTCAGATCGTCAAATGTACTGGGTTTTACAGCATAAAATGTCGCTCCAAGGTTAAAGGCCTTATCTATAACCCAGGGATCACTGGAAGTGGAAAGTATGATCACGAATAATTCTTTTAAATCACCACGTTGATTTCTTATTTCTTCCAAACATTTAAGTCCATCCTGTTTGGGCATATTAATATCTAAAAAAATAATATCAGGCAGAGAATTAGGCTTCTTATAAAGAATTTCCATCAATTGTTGACCATCTTGTGCCTGGGTTAAAATTACAATACTGTCTATTTCAAATAGTGCTTCTGCAAACATGACCCGATCATCATCGTCATCATCTGCGAGATAAATATTTTTTTGAGCCCGTGTATTTTGTAAATTCATATCTGTTTTTTTATTATTTAGAAGAATACTTATAAGACAAGGATTTCAAAATTTGTATAATATTGATGTAAGCCTGTTGATTGTTTTTATTAATTGGAAGTCTAAATACTGAAGTATCAATTGTGAATTAATAAACTAAATTATAAACTTACAGATCAAAACCTATAGAGAATTGCCAAACCCTATTTTGTGCTTTTCCCTCATCATATAAATCTCCCAATCCTAAATGGTAACGAGCTGATAAACTTATACCGGAATTTGTTTTAAATCCTCCACCAAAGTTTACTCCCCAATCAAAACTATTAGGATCATATTCTTGTGAACTGGTGAAAAGCCCATCATATTCTTCTTTATGTGAAACGGCTAATCCAATTTGTGGACCTGCTTCCAAAAAGAAATTTTTAGTCGGGTAGGCTTTAAGCATTAATGGCAGGTTAATGTAATCTAACTTTTGAGTAAAGGTTTCACTATTATCTGTTATTTTATATCCTTGTTGGGAATATAATAATTCAGGTTGTATGGCAAAGCTTTCGCTAATAAAGGACTCGCCGTAAATTCCTATGTGAAAACCGTGACGTTGTCCGGTCTCTCCATCCCCATCAAAGCTTACCGCCGCCAGGCTATAACCTCCTTTTATCCCTACGTTGGATTTGGGGATATGATTATCCTGCGCATTTATTGTTGTTATGACACCAAAAAATAGGGCTATTATTGAAAATTTTATTCTCATGTGTTTGGTTTTATAATTGTTTGTTGATTAAATTTTTATCTTCCTCCATTGGCACGAAGGTCTGCAATACATTGCGCATCTAATTGAAGCGCAGTACCAGCTGAAAGCATATCCGAAATACCGGCACCCGTTTCTGATGACCAATACATTAAGCATGTTTTTTCAACACAATGTTTTGGATGTGCTGTATCTTCATGATTGCTTTGCAGAGGCGTTCCAAGGTTTGTGAGCCCTAGTATATGACCAAATTCATGGGTAATTATTGTGGTCTCTAACAAACTTCTGTTTGGTTCAAATGGACTGTCGCTTAGATTCTGAATAGTTTGTTCGAAAATAACAAAAGAAGTATTTCTGTAGGCCGTTCCAAGAATAAGCGAAGTTTCGGTATCCTTTGACGATTTCCCGTCTGTAAAAAAAGCCCAGACTGCGATTTGGTCTGAATTGTTGTATTTTGTGCGATTAGCATTTTCAATATTTACTATTTCCTGATCGGTGTAAGGTGAATTTCCCGGAGATGATATGGCATGTTTTACAACACTAATACCATTTGGTTTGTATGTTCTTGCAGTAAGAAAGTTTATAAAATTATTGATCGCTGTACTGCTGGGCTCAAAACCGGTTACATATACCACTTCAATAACCATACTCTTAAACTTTTTATCCGATAGTAAATCATTAGCCGAACTTCCGGTTTGCTGTCTGTTTGCAATAGTATTTAGTGCAGCTGAATTGTCTGTGCTATCGTCCTTTGAACAAGCCGAAACAGAAAGCAACAAAATAATGGTTAATAGAGAAAATGTTTTTTTCATTATTATTTTCATTAGTATGTATTTTATTACGGACAGCAAAATTAGATGTGCTGTCCGCAATAAACTACTAGTTAAAATCCAGTTATATTTGTTTCAATACGAGTGTTACAGCGGCATCAGTTTTGCTTTGTAAGGTGATGGTTGTAGCGTTAAAACTGCTTACTTTCCAGGTATTATTCAGGAGGGTAAAGGAAGCATTTCCTGAAAAATTCAGTTGCAGCAACACATTTAATTCCGAGCTTACTGCATAGGTTCCATTGACAGTTGTATTTAATAAATCTGTAGCTTTTACAAGTAAATTATTTGTAAAATCGATTGTATAATCTTTATAGTTTATCGCGGAGTTTACCCCTGCATTTACAAAGGATTCCACTTTAAATTTTCCATTCACTAAAATAGGCTCTATTTTTTTTACATTTTCAGCAGCCAGAGTTAATGCTTCTTGTGTTTTTACAGCTGCATTTATAGTGGCTTGCAATTCAGCATCGCTGGAAATTGTTACTTTGGTTCCATCTGCAATTGTCGCTGAAACTGGATAGTTTACAGCATATAATTCTGTACTGCTTAAATTAGACATATAGGTAAATAATTGTTGTTCTGATGTAATAACAACACTTCCTGTTTGTTTAAGACTTAAATCAAATGTCAAAATTGTAATGGGAAAACTGATATTTACAGAAGAGATGGCGTTCTGACCAGATACTTCTGCTGCTGTGCAGGCAGTAAGAATCGCATTATATTCTGTTTGATTATTAACAGTAACCTCACTGTAATTGCTTAATTTAACTTTTAATGGAAATTGTAGTACAACAGTATCCTGATCATCGTTAAATTGGCCCAAAATAGAAATAACTTTTTGGTAATCTACCTGGTTTAGTACAGAAACCTGAACTCCATTTACTTTAGCGGTAACGGGCAACAAAATTGAGGAACATGAAGCTCCATCCAGAAAATCATCAAAGGAACCGTCATACATAGAAGTACGTTTAAGGTTACTTGTTGTAGTTGAATTGGCTGAATTTGTATTTGGATTTTCTCCCTGTTCATTGTCAATTTCACTTTGGCATGATGTAAAACCTAAAATAGCCATCAATGCCGTTGCGGTAACAATTTTTAATTTTTTCATAATTTTAAAATTTTATATATTTTTATATAACCAGCGATGTTTTTAGCGCCTTTCTATTGGTAAGACAACCAGGATTATTTTTACCCTATGAAAAATTTAAAAAAAAAATAATTTTTTACAAATAGAATTATAATTATTTGATAATTAGTGTTTTATTATTTTGATAAATTTTCATAAAAAGCAATTACGATCAATTCAGCTATTTTTGAAAAATTAATTTACATTTACAAACTACAAAAAAAGAATTAATATCTCAATGAGCGACAAAAAAAGTAAACTTTGCCAAGAAAATCACTTTAGGGACTTTTATTTAACGCATGTACAATCAGCAAATAATTTTGCTTATTTTAAATGTGGAGATGAGCAGGCTGCATTAGATCTGGTACAGGATGCGTTTACCAAAATTTGGGAAAATTGCTCTAAAATAGACTTTAGTAAAGTCAAAACGTATTTGTTTACCAGCATTAATAATTTATTTCTAAATACAGTAAAACATCAAAAAGTAGTATTAAGATATGCTAAAGATGCGCCTAATCTGGATATCCATAATCAAAGCCCTGATTATTTGCTTGAAGAGGAAGAATTCAGACTTAAACTCACCAATGCAATTGCATCATTGAGTGAATTGCAAAGAGAAGTTTTTTTATTGAATAGAATAGAGGGGAAAAAATACAGGGAAATTGCTGAGTTGCTTGATATTTCTCAAAAAACGGTAGAAAAAAGAATGTCCGGGGCGCTACAAATATTAAAATCCCAGATAGAAAATATATAATTTAATGGTTTAGCTATAGGGTAATTTAAAAGTTAATTGTCTTATAAACATAGAGGTATAAAATGAAAAACGAAAAAGAAATATTAAAATGGTTCAATAATGAGCTTTCAGTTAAAGAAATTGAAGATTTAAAGCAATCGGAAGATTTACAAACAATTGAAAAGATTAATCATTATGCATCGCAGTTCGAGACTCCAAAAGTAGATATCCACGCTGCTCTGGAAGCTTTCGAAGGCAGGAACCATTCTAAAAAGACACCAAAAGTAAGAACTTTAAACTACAAAGTTTTTTACCGCATAGCAGCTGTGCTGGCTATTGCGCTTGCTTCTGCATATTTTTTGTTTTCCAATAACATTACATCATTTGAAACTTCAATAGCGCAAACAAAATCCATTACATTGCCAGATCATTCTCAGGCAATATTGAATGCGGGCTCAAAATTAAGTTTTAACCAAGAAAAATGGACAGTTAAAAGAGATTTAACCTTAGAGGGAGAAGCTTTTTTCAGAGTAAAAAAAGGACAGACTTTTAGTGTAAATACAGCTGCAGGAGTAGTAAAAGTTTTGGGAACGCAATTTAATGTAAAACAGCGTAAAAACTACTTTGAGGTTACTTGTTATCATGGACTGGTAAGTGTTGCCTATAAGCAGACAGCCGTTAAACTACCACCTGGAAAAACCTTTAGAGTTATAAATGGCACCATTGAGGCTGTTGAAGATTTTAATGCCAAAAAACCTTCCTGGCTTGAGCAGGAATCTAGTTTTGACAGAATACCTCTGGATCAGGTTATTGCAGAACTGGAGCGACAGTATGATATAAAAATAAAAACAGAAGGGGTGGATACTTCAAAACTCTTTACCGGAAGTTTTACCCATACCAATAAACAAATAGCGCTTCAAGCCGTTACCATCCCGCTTAAACTAAGTTACAGAATCGAAGGGGAAACCATTATATTTTATAATTATGGTCTCAAATAAAGGACTGATTTTTTTATTGATTTGTATTGGCAGTTTTTGTTATGGACAAAATACAGCCCAAAAAATGCCTTTGAATGAGGTTATTATTGCAATAGAAAAACAGTTTAATGTAAAGTTCTCCTATGCTGTTGAAGATGTGGCAGGGCTAAGCGTCGAAAAACCCAGCACCTCATTTACTTTAGCGCAAACCATTGATTACCTAAACCAGAAAACCCTTTTGAATTTTAAGGCTTTAGACGACCGGTATGTTACCGTTTCATTACTAAACAAAACAATAGCCATTTGTGGAACCATTTTATCTGGTGAGAGCAGATCTGGCCTGCCTGGCGCTTCAGTGTTTGTAGATAATATCGGCAAACATTCCATTACGGATCAAAACGGTAAATTTAGTCTGCAGGATATTCCAATAAATGCCACGGTGACTGTATCCTATGTTGGTTTTGAGTCCAGACGCTTTACCGCCAGGGAATTGTTTGCTTCGCAAAATAATTGCAGGGAGATAATTCTTAATACTAAAAACGAGGAATTGAATCAGGTTTTGATCAATGTTTATTTGACTCCCGGTTTGCAAAAATATGTGGATGGAAGTACGGTTTTAAACACAAAAAAATTCGGTATTCTTCCCGGATTGACAGAACCTGATATCCTGCAGTCCATTCAGGTCCTGCCCGGAGTTGAAAGCACCAATGAAAGTATCGCAAATATTAATGTGCGTGGTGGCACTAATGATCAGAATTTAGTGCTTTGGGACAATATTAAGATGTATCATTCAGGCCATTTTTTCGGCTTGATATCTGCTTATAATCCCAATCTTACCAGTAAAGTTATTGTGAGTAAAAACGGAACAAGTGCTGAGTATAGTGATGGTGTTTCAAGTACTATCAATATGTACACAAAAGATTTGGTTTCCAATACCTTTTCAGGTGGTGCAGGTATTAATTGCATTAGCGCTGATGTTTTTTTAGAAATTCCAATAACTAAAAAATTAGAGTTTCACATTTCAGGACGTCGTTCTATTACTGATGTGCTTAAATCTCCTACCTACACCAAATATTTCGACCGTAGTTTTCAGGATACTGAAATTAATGCCGATAGCGATCAGTATGACACCTCTTCTGATTTCTACTTTTATGATTATACGGCTAAATTACTTTTCGATTTGAACGAAAAACATCAGTTTCGGGCAAATATTATTGGAATTAATAATGCCCTGGATTACTCGGAAAGGCTGACAAATTCAGAGCAAACTCAATCTAAAATTAGCAATTTATCCCAAAAGAATATTGGTTATGGAGGAAATTGGAAAGCACAGTGGAATTCAAAACTTAGCACAAACCTAATAACCTACTTTTCCCGTTATAATATTGATGCTACTGATTATAGGGTAGAAACAAATCAGCGCTTAACTGAAGCCAATGAAGTGCTGGAAACGGGAACGAAACTCAATACCTATTTCAAAAGTAATGATAACTTGAGTTTTTTGCTTGGTTATCAGTTTAATGAAACAGGAATGCTGAACCAGACCGCTGTAACTAATCCATCTTATATTAATACTAAAAAAGATGTCTTACTGAATCATGCACTATTCTTCGAGACTCAATATAATAAAAACAATACCTATTTAAGAGTTGGATTACGGTGCAACTATTTTCAAAAGTTTGATAAGTTATTAATAGAGCCGAGGGTAAATGTTCGACAAAAATTATCAGAGCAGTTTGCTTTAAAATTAGAGGGTGAATTCAAAAATCAGTCTACGGCTCAAATTGTAGATTTTGAAGATGATTTTTTGGGTGTCGAAAAAAGACATTGGGTTTTAGTGACTAATAAAGATTTACCTATTGCTACAAGTAAACAAGGTTCTTTTGGGGTAGAATTCAACAAAAATAAATTAAATATTGAGGCTACAGGATTTTATAAATTCGTTGATGGCATAACAGCCTCGAGCCAGGGTTTCTATAACAATTTTCAGTTTACTAATGCCAGCGGAAGTTATGCGGTCAAAGGTTTTGAATTTTTAGCTAATAAAACAGCCCGTCAATATAGTATCTGGATGAGTTATACCTTCAGCAAAAATAACTATGAGTTTGAAACTCTTACACCTTCGGTCTTTCCTAATAATGTCGATATCAGACATTCTGTATCAATTGGTTTTTATTATGAGTTTATAAAAAATGTAAAAATAGCTCTCGGGGGTATGTGGAGAAACGGTCAGCCTTACACCAAACCAGTTGATGGTGATCCAACGATACAAAACGGAAATAAAACTCTGGTAAATTATGATACTCCAAATAGTGAGAATCTAGACAATTTCATGCGTTTGGATGCCTCTTTAAATTATAATTTCAATTTCTCATCATCCACTACAGCTTCGCTTACTGTTGGTGTCATTAACCTTACCGATCGGGAGAATGTTATTAATCGTTATTATAGAGTTGATCCAAAAGATTCCAATAATGCTGTTCAGGTAGATAACAAATCACTTGGTTTGACACCAAATATTAGTTTTAGAGTGAATTTCTAATCTGTTTCTAAAGAATATTCGAACCCTGGGTCGATCGACCCTGTCAATACTGATTTTATACTCTTGTAAAAGGAGAAGTACCACGATTCTGCCAAAAAAATTTAATCTAAATTTCTTTCTTAGATTTCCTTTCTGTCCTCTTGAAAATTTGCCAATTCTTTATTGACTTCTTCCAGTAATTGCTGCTCGGTTGGAAGATATAAATGATACTGGCTTGCGATAATGCTTTTGTTGGTTTCGGGTAATGTGAATTTAACTACTCCATCATTTTTATCAGCACAGAGCAATATTCCAATTGTAGGATTTTCATTTTCATTTTTTTCAATGCGGTCGTAGTAGTTGACATACATCTGCAGTTGCCCAATATCTTGATGGGTAAGCTTATGTGTCTTGATTTCTATTAAAACAAAACATTGGAGTAATCTATTATAAAAAACCAGATCTACAAAAAATTCATCTCCATCAATATGAATTCTTTTTTGCCTTGCAACAAAAGAAAAGCCATTTCCTATTTCCAATAAAAACTCCTGAAGATGTGTTATGATGGCCTGTTCGAGATCTTTTTCATAATACGCAGCTTCGCGTTTTAAGCCTAAGAATTCCAAATACATCGGGTCTTTAATAATCTCCCTGGCATCTGAAGGCAACTTTTCATTTTTAGCAACTGCCAGAACACTTTCTTTATCACTGCTCAGTAAGAGGCGTTCATATAAACTGCTGTTTATTTGACGTTCCAATTGACGCGATGTCCAATTGTTTTTTACACTTTCAGCAATATAGAACTCTCTTTTTTCTTGTTTCTCAATTGATAATAAGAGTTTATACTGTGTCCAGCTCAATTGCGTCCGCAGTGCGGACGCAATTGGAAAAGTCCGGTAAAACTGACGATATCGCTCCAATTGTCTGACCGAAAATCCACTGCCATATTCAGGCTGTAATTCTTCTGCGAGATACTTAATTAAGTAAGCTCCATAATCCGCTCTATCTTTTCCCTGTTGTTCTTCCTCGAAAATGCGTTTTCCAATTGTCCAATACATTTTGGTTCTTTCATTATCAACAGCCCTAATTGCATTCTCTCTTGAAGTCGCTATTATTGCTTTTATATCGGGGATTACAGATTGGTTTTGAAGCATTTTTTTTAAGTAAGGAAGTTAGTTGTAGTTTGCAAACATACAAAAAAGTAATAAAAACAGATAAAATCAAATGGGTTGTTAGTATATAAATACAGTATATATTTTATTAAATGGCTGATTTTTAAATATTTATATTATCGGTATTCAAGAGCAGAATGTCTTTTGGAAGTATTCTAGAAATTCTTGATATAACCAATCACTGATTTTTTTGCTTTTACCAATGCATAGTTGTTATGGTAAATTAATTTTGTTTACGTCGTAAAAAAAACTCCCAGCTACTGCTACAGAATACAAAAAATAAATTGTGCCGACATTGTCGGCACAATTGGAAAATAGATATCGGAAGAAACCTCGAAGAAAATAATCTTTGAATTATGCAATTTATAGATCTGTTTATAGATAAGGAATTTGTCGTGACAGTGTCACGACAATTATGTTTGTCTCTCTTCTTAGCAATAATAGGCATTAGATTGTGCAAGTACGACTTGCACAAATCAATAGTTATATGCTAGCTAAAGTAAAAACTTTAATCGAAAGAATATTTTTTATAGTAGATATAGCCAAAGATTGAGAGGTTAGATATAATTCTTTTTCATACTTCTTCACGACTAGGTTCGGGAAATTTTGAAAATCAATATATAGCAGTCTTTTAGTATATTGATTTTAAAGGGATATTTATTTCTCTCAACACTGTTGAGAGTTTTGTATTGCTCAAGTATAAAAAACTGCCTTAGCTTTTTGTGCCAAATTAGAAGGCAATTCCTGTAAAAAACGGCCACCATAATAGTGACCGTTTTATTAAATGTTCCCTACTGTTATAAAATCATTTAATCTTTATTCTTTTCTAAAAGCTCTGGCTGCTTCTCTTTCCAAATCAAGACGGCACATGCAAAGTTTGGCTTTTAGTAAATAAACCCCTCCAAATATATTTACCGCATTTACAAAATGTGCGGTGATTATTTTAAATTTAAACCGCATTTTTGCGGTGATTGTATTTTTAACCACCGCAGCGTATCTAATAAATAATCTAACTCTAGGCTTGATGAAATGATATTCATTAAAAATAAGTGCAAACTGTATTACAATACTAAACTCTGCCTAAGCTTTTAGTCGCAAAAAAGGTATCAACTCCATGAACCTCTGTGCACCGATTCTGCACCCAAATTCAATTTTACTATTTCAACATTAAATCATTCACAAAAATTAAAATACCAACTAAGTAACAGACAGTAGTATTATTCTTTTTGTTTTACAAATATATTATAAAAATTTAAAATGCAGAGTTTCCGTGAATTTTGGCTTTTTGTAGAATTTGAAAAGTTTCCTTTTACTTCATCCGCGGAGGAAGAGGGATTCGAACTATTACCTCGCATTCCACCTATTTACTGCAATGTTCAATATTTTTTAATGCTGTGCCACAAATGTGCCACAAATTTCAGATCCGCTATTTTTTTTGGTTAATGTATTGTTTTAGAGCGTATTATGACTCTCTGTTTCATTGATTGCCAAAAATACAAATTTATACGACATAACGATAAGAAATAATTTTAAACGTTGGGATCACTAGTTATACTGAGATGATGTTTACAAACACATCGTAAATTCACTTTATTAATTAAAGAAGATAAAAAAGAGTATTAACGATATCATCATAAACTTGTTTGTCTCTTTCGCCTGCACGAGCTAGAACTCTAATTCCGGAATAGTTATTAAAGATGAATCGAGCTAAAACACTCGGTTTATGTTGCTTAGAAATAGTACCGGCCTCTTGACCTTTTTTTACTGCATTTGTAAAAACTTCTTCCATTTTCCGACTGTTGCTTTTCACAATATTTGCAATTTCTTCATTGTGCATAGCGAGTTCTACAGAAGAATTAACCATAAAACACCCCTTAGTAATTCGGTCTTCCAAACTTTCAACTACTGCTTGTTTAAAAATATCATGCAGCGTTTCTTTAATGTTTTGCGAATCTTCTAGCAGCTTTATGATCTGATCCTGAGACTGTTTTTGATAACGTTGCAAAGACTGTGAAAACAGTTTTTGTTTATCACCAAAAGTATCGTACAAACTAGAACGGCTTAGACCTAAATGTGTTACTAAATCCTGAGCCGAAGTTCCGTTATAACCTTTATGCCAAAAAATTTCTATAGCTTTGTCTAAAACCTGATCTTCATTAAATTCTTTCGTTCTAGCCATGACTTCAATATTAAATTATGCTACAAAGATATAAAAAAAACGGAACATTCGTTCCTGAATTTAATCAAAAAATTACACTACTGCATTTACAGTAAGTCCGCCATCAACCACAATTTCTGTTCCTGTAATGAATGAAGCATCATCTGAAGCAAGGAAACCAACTGTTTTAGCAATTTCTGAAGCCTGACCAAAACGTTTTAATAAAATTTTATCGCCCAAAAGCGCTCCAAAACCTTCAATCTCTTCTTTTTCTAAACCTAATTTACCATATAACGGAGTTTCTACCGGTCCTGGAGAAACAGCATTTACTCTGATTTTTCTTGGTGCTAATTCTGTTGCAAAAACTTTGTTTAAGGATAAAACTGCAGCTTTGCTAGATGCATAAACACTGGAATTTGGCATGCCAACATGTGCGTTGATTGAAGTATTAAAGATAATAGAACCTCCATCGTTTAAAATTGGCAATACTTTTTGAACTGTAAAATAAACTCCTTTTACATTTACATTCATAATACTGTCGTAATGTTCTTCTGAAGCTAATTCTACTGGAGCAAATGAAGCAATTCCGGCATTTAAGAATAAGATATCCACTTTTCCAAATTGTGCTTTTACCTGTTCAACTAAACCATCAATTGATTTTAAATCAGATTGATCTGAAACAATTCCTGTAACGTTTAATTCTCTTTCGGCTTTTGCCAAAGCTTGTTTGTTTCTACCTGTAATAATTACTTTTGCTCCTTTTGCTGCTAATTCGGCTGCTGCTGCGTACCCAATTCCACTATTTCCACCTGTTACAATAGCTACTTTGTTTTCTAAATTTTTCATTTTTATTTGTTTTAAATTATTATTAATCAATTATTATGGTACAAAGATATTATAACGGAACGATCATTCCGTTATAATTGTTGTTAATTTTTAGTTAAACTATATTTTAGGGTAAATTGAATTATTTTTTTTTAAATTAAAATAGTACAGTATTGTTATGATATAACAGTTTAGATGACTATCTAATTAATATGTGAATTGAGATCAATAACTAAATAAAAAAAAACAATTGTCAGAATTAAGATTAATTAGTACGTTTATGCAAAAACAACGATATATCGTTGGTATGCAAATTTCGAATATTTTAAATTTAAATACATAATAATCAATACCTTCGTATAGCTGATTAATTCCTAAGAAAATGCTCTTAAGCCACTACAGAATAATTCTGTTTCTCCTTGTATGGTTTACATTTGGAGACGTAAATGCATTTGCTCCTTTTAAGAGCATAAAACAGATAACTATTGCGGAAAAAAAACTATCCATTCTGATAAATGACTTGGATCAAGAAGGAGCTTATAATGAACTGCAGGTAATAAAAGCTGAAAAATTACTTAGTAGATTGCCTGAAAGCATAGACAAAATCAAAATATTATTAAAATTAAGTGACTGGTATGAAGTTTCTTATAACAACCCTACAACCTTGGGAAAGGCATTTCAATATGCTAAGGATGCCCTTCGGATAAGCGAGAACCTTCATTCTACTATTTATTCTGGTAAATGCTATTTGCAACTTTCCATGTTACAGCAGTTGAGAAATAAGAACGCAATGATAGAAGTCGAAGCCAGAAAAGCAATAGAATTGTTAACTAAAACAAATCAAACAAATGATTTGGGAGAAGCTTGGGTAATGGTATGGTCAGCTAAAATGCGTAATAATGCACTAATAGAAGAGAAATTAATTCCGCTTTTTAAAGCCGCCACTCTATTTGAAAAGTCCAGAAACAATAAAAGAAGTGGTGATTGCTACAAAGAAATGAGCGAGTTGTATTTTTCAATCTCAGATTTTCACAACTCCCGAAATTCGTTAAAAAAAGCGATACTTTTTTATAAAGCAGCCAATTTAAAAGAAAGTGATATTTATCCTATTTCCTCCAGACTTAATATTATTTATGAAACAGAAAAGAAAGGCATGGATATTATAAAACTTAAAAATAAAACCTTATTGCAGCAAAGCAAACTTAAAAATGAGGTGTTTTTACGTAATTCCATGGTAACTTTTGTACTCCTTTTACTTATAATCCTTGGACTACTCTATAAAAGTTTTATGTTTAAGAAGAAGACAAACCGGGTACTCGAAACACAACAAAATGAAATCAATAAAAAAAATAGTGCACTGCAAAAGCTGGTCGTTGAAAAAGAATGGCTGCTGAGAGAAATTCATCATAGAATAAAAAATAACCTTCATATGGTTGTTGGGCTTTTGGCAAGTCAAACGGAATTTTTAAAAAATGAAGAAGCAGTTCAGGCCATCAATGACAGTCAGAACAGGATTCAGGCTATGTCTTTAATTCATCAAAAATTGTATCAGTCAGAGAGTTTATCTATAATTGATATGCCATCGTATATATTTGAATTAACCGAATATTTAAAGGATTCATTCGAAATTAGAAAAAGAATAAGATTTGTACTTGATATAGATAGTTTTAATCTGCCATTATCACATTCAATTCCGATTGGTCTTATTTTTAACGAAGCTGTTACAAATGCTATAAAATATGCATTTCCAAATCAAGAAAATGGCGTAATTAATATTTCGCTTAAAACTAATGACAATAAAAATTATATTTTAATAATTCAGGATAACGGTGTAGGTCTTCCTGACGATTTTGACCCTTTTGACAATCCTTCCTTAGGAGTAAAGCTAATGCATGGACTCTCTGCTGATATTGATGGAAAGTTTCTAATTACAAATGTAGATGGTACCAAAATAACTCTGGAATTCGTTTTTAACGAAAATAATTCTCATTAATTTAATTCTGTAAAATGGCAAAACCACTTAAAATTCTTATTGTTGAAGATCAGTTTGTCGAAGCAAATCATTTACGATTAATGCTAAAAAAAGCTGGTCATTCTATTATTGGAATGGCACGCTCGGTATCAGATGCTAAATACTATATTGCTCAGGAAAAACCAGAATTAGTTCTTTTGGATATATTTCTTTCAGGAAAAGAAACAGGCATTGATCTTGCCGAAATACTAAAAGAAGATAATATTCCTTTTATTTATCTTTCTGCTAATTCTAACGAAGAAGTACTCAGCAAAGCTAAATTGACACATCCCCACGGCTTTTTAGTTAAACCTTTTAGAGAAAAAGATTTGTTAATAACAATTGAAATTGCCGAATATCATCAAGAACATGGAATTGAGTCTTCTATTAGAAAAGAGCTTTTGTTTCAGAAGCAATTAAAAAGTTTAGTGACAAAAAACGGTTCGTGGGACGATAGAGTACTTAACATTATAAGTTCTCTTCAGTCTCTTATTTCTTTTGATCTGGTAATGGCGGTTTTTTACATAGACAATAAATTATCCAGCAGGGTTCTAGGTTATGCAAGAACAGGTTTACATGAATATCAGAGAATAGGAATTGAAGAATTACAGAATATAACTGCTTTAAAAGAGTCTGAAATTAATGAGTTGCGAAATAAAAGTCAGGTAGAGACAGATGCCACATTCTATAATGATCAGGATTTTATAAAAGTATGTGAAAAGACTCCTATCAAAAAGATGATTGCAAATTCAATGAATATGAAATCTAATCTAATGCTGCCCGTTCCTTTATCAATCAGCGAAAATGGAGGATTGTATTTATCTTTTTTCAGCAGAAAGTCTGATACTTATAACAAAAATCATTTAACGATGTGTGAAAGGCTTCAGGAACCTTTAATTTATGCGATTGAAAATTTAATCAGTCATGACAAAAAAACAGACAAAAAAAATACTTCTTCTGTAAAACCGATGACAGAGAAAAATATAAAAAATTCAGGCTTTGAATCGATTATAGGAAAAAGTCCAGCTCTGCTAAAAATATTTGATCATATTTTACAAGTTGCTCCTGCCGATACCACAGTTTTAATTACTGGAGAAAGCGGCACCGGAAAAGAAAGTATAGCCCAAAGTATTAAGGAGCTTTCCAATCGAAAAAATGAGCCGTTTGTAAAAATTAATTGTTCTGCGCTGCCTCCAAGCCTTATAGAATCTGAGTTATTCGGACATGAAAAAGGATCTTTTACCGGCGCAGCAGAAAGACGAATTGGTAAATTTGAACAAGCAGATAACGGAACTTTATTTCTCGATGAAATTGGTGATATGCCATTAGAAATGCAAGCAAAACTGCTGCGCGCAATTCAGGAAAAAGAAATTGAACGGGTTGGGGGAAATCTTTCCATAAAAGTGAATGTTCGAATTATTGCAGCTACCAATAAAAATCTTGAAAAAGAAGTTGCCGATGGGCGATTCAGACTTGATTTATATTACAGGTTAAATGTCTTTCCTATTCAAGTGCCACCATTGAGAGAGCGTAAAGAAGATATTGGACTTCTTGCCCGTCATTTTATTGGTGTCTATAGTTCTAAAACTGGGAAAAATGTGACAGAAATATCGGAAAGTGCTTTAAAAAGTCTGTTATTGTATCAATGGCCGGGTAATATCCGTGAACTTGAGAATCTTATGGAAAGAAGTATTCTTTTGGCAAAGGCTGATATTATTGAGCACATTCCGCTACCTGCTTTTGAAGAAACTAAAATAAACAATATGTCAAATGAATGGTATTTTAAAACTATTCAGGAAAATGAAAGGGAACATATTATAAATGTACTTGAAAAATGCAATGGAAGAATTAGAGGAACAGGAGGAGCATCAGAGATATTAGGAGTTCCTCCTACAACATTGGCTTCAAGAATGCAGAAATTAGGTATCAAGAGAAGTCATTTCTAAATGATTAATTATCAATTGTATAGTTAAATGAACGATATAAAGTTGCTGTATTTTCGTCATACAACGAAATACAGTCGTTTCAAAATTCATATAAATACATAATTCTCTTAATAACAAGTAGTTAGTAAAAAGGTTCGGTTTTAGTTTATACTTTGGCATAACATTAAAATAGGTAATTATGCTGACTGAAAACCCTACAACAATACTTTTTATTACAGGTGCATTTGTAAGCAATAAATGCTGGGATCAATGGATAGTCTTTTTCGAAAGTAAAGGCTTTAAAACTTTGGCTCCTGCGTGGCCATATAAAGATGCTCCGGCAGCCGTTTTACGTGATCGTCATCCAGATCCTCAGATTGCTAGTCTGAGGTTAACTCAACTGACCGAATACTTTGATGACGTTGCCAAAAAGCTTCCTCAAAAACCTATAATAATTGGCCATTCTATCGGCGGCCTTATAGCCCAGATACTTTTACAGCGTAATTTGGCATCTGCCGCAATTGCGATACATTCGGTTCCTCCGCAGGGAATTATGACTTTTAAATTTTCTTTTTTAAAAGCTGGCTGGGGGCCGCTTGGTTTTTTTACTTCTTCAAAAAAAACTTTTTTAATGAATTTCAGTCAATGGCAGTATGCATTTACTAATGGAATGCCCGAAGAATGGCAGGACAAAGCGTATTGTGACTCTGTTGTTCCGGAATCTAAATTAATTGTTCGTGATACTATCACTTCAGCTGCAAAAGTAGATTTTCGAGCTCCGCACAGGCCATTGTTATTAATTGCAGGATCAACGGATAACACTATTCCAGAATCGCTGAATTATTCTAATTACAAAAAATATACAGACAAAAATTCTATTACCAATTTCAAGATTTTTCCTGAAAGAAATCATTTTGTTTTAAATCAGCCCGGCTGGCAGGAAATTGCAGTTTTTATACAGGACTGGATAGGAAAGCTACCCGCATAAAATTATAAAAACCAATTATTTAGTAACCAATTAAAATTTTAATTATGATAACGAATTTAGTAAACACAGCTTTTTTTAACTTCAAAAACAGAGCAGCCCAGCTTTTTACCTTTGGACTATTACTATTGACTTTAATTTCTTGTAATAAAAAAACAGAAGAAGCGCCTGTGACAGAAACAACATCTGAGGCAGCAACCGAAACCACTCAAGTGGAACCTGCAAATCCACCATCGAATTTTAAACATGCCACTGCAATGGTAAATGGCGTAAACATTCATTACGTTATCGGCGGTAAAGGAGAACCTCTTGTGCTAGTCCATGGTTTTGGTCAAAACTGGTACATGTGGAACCGTCTGCTTCCGGAACTTTCCAAACATTTCACAGTGATCGCACCAGATCTTAGAGGAGTTGGTGAATCAGACAAACCGGAAACTGGTTATGATAAAAAGACAATGGCCACAGATATTCATGAACTGGTAAAAAAATTAGGGTACAATTCTGTTAATCTTGCCGGACATGATATCGGACTTATGGTAGCTTATGCTTATGCTGCACAATATGGAAGTGAGGTTAAAAAATTAGCATTGATGGATGCTCTTCTTCCTGGTATTGAACCGGTATGGTCTAAAGTTTCTGCTACAGCATGGTGGTTTGGCTTTTTTGCATGGCCGGCTTCAGGAGATATTGTAAAAGGTAAAGAAAAAGACTTCCTAACCAATTTCTGGCCAATGGTAGGACATGTGAAAGATCCTTTTACAGCTGAAGAAACTGCTGAATTCGTTAGGGCGTATGCCGTTAAAGATGGTGCTAAATCTACTTTTAAATGGTTTGGAGCATTTCCTCAGGACGGTAAAGACAATTTAGTTTTTGCAAAAACAAAACTTAAAATGCCTCTGCTAGCTATGGGAGGGGAATATTTCGCTGCGGCTTTCCTTAAAGATCACTCTAAGCTGGTAGCTGAAAATGTAAGCGAATCAAAAATTGCAGGTTCAGGGCACTGGCTTGTTCAGGAAAATACAGCGCAGGTGCAAAAAGATTTACTGGCATTTTTCCTTGCAAAATAAAGTAATCAAAACAGACCAATTAAATCTGAAAAAATGAAACAACTATTTGTATTACTATTATTTTTCTTTGGTCTGTTTGTACAGTCTCAGGAAAAAGCAGACCTGATTATTTACAACGGAAAAATTGCAACCATGCAAAAACCTGGAGAATTTGTTCAGGCGATGGCAACAAAAGATGGAATTATCCTGGCCACAGGAACATCAAAAAACATTTTAGAAAGTTATAAAACTAATGCAACTAAAATTATTGATGCAAAAGGAAAAACAGTTATTCCTGGGCTAAATGACAGTCACATTCATGTAATTAGGGAAGGTTTAAATTATAACGCAGAATTACGCTGGGACGGCGTAAAAACCTTGAAAAGAGCCATGGAAATGTTAAAAGAACAAGCAGCCAGGACACCACCTGGAGTTTGGATTAAAGTAATTGGAGGTTGGAATGAATTTGGCTTTGAAGAAAAAAGACAACCCACAATTGAAGAAATAAATGCCGCAGTTCCTGATAAACCTGTTTTTATAACTTATTTATACGGAAAAGCTTTTTTGAATAAAAAAGGAATTGAAGTTTTAGGCTACACCAAAGACACGCATTATGAAGGAAGTGTTTTGGAACAAGATAAAAACGGAAATCTAACGGGATTAATGTTTGCAAAAGAAACTCCGAAAGCCATTTACACCACTTTAGGATTAACCACAAAATTAACTCCCGAAGAAAGAATTAATAGTTCGCTTCAGTTTAATCGTGAACTCAATCGCTTTGGTTTGACATCTGTAATTGATGCAGCCGGAGGTTCTCAAAACTTTCCATCAGATTATGCCACATCAATGGATTTAGCCAAACAAGGAAAACTGAATCTTAGAATATCATATTATTTGTTTGCACAGCAAAAAGGAAAGGAACTTCAGGATTACGAAAAATGGGTTGCTGAAACGGTTATCAACAAAAATGATAATCTTTTGACAGCGAACGGGTATACTGAAGAAGGTGCCGGAGAAAACATAGTGGCCTCTGCGGCTGATTTTGAAAATTTCCTGGAACCAAGAATTGTCCTTTCTGATGAAATGGAAAAAGATCTAGAACCAATAATTCGTTTGCTGGTTAAAAACAGATGGCCATTTCGATTGCACGCCACTTATGGCGAATCGATCGACAGAATGCTGAATGTTTTTGAAAAAGTCAATAAAGAAATTCCGTTTAACGGCTTGCGTTGGCTTTTTGATCATGCTGAAACTATTACACCTCAGGAACTGGAAAGAGTAAAAGCATTGAATGGCGGAATCGCAGTTCAATTCAGAATGTATTTTCAGGGAGAATTATACAATAAAATGTACGGCGCGCCAAAAACACAACTTCCCCCGATTAAAAAAATGCTCGAAATGGAAATTCCTGTTGGAATGGGAACTGATGCTACACGTATATCAACGTATAATCCATGGATGGCTTTGCATTGGCTTATTACAGGGAAAACTTTAGGCGGAATGCAGTTCTGGCCAAAAGATCAGATTTTGGATAAGTTCACTGCACTTCAATTGTATACTTCAGGAAGCGCTTGGTTTTCTGGTGAAGAAAAAGAAAAAGGGAAACTGATAAAAGGAATGTATGCCGATTTTTCGATTATATCTGAGGACTATTTCACCATTTCAAATGACAATGTGCGAAATATAGAATCAGATTTGACAATTGTAAATGGAAAAATTGTTTATGGTGCGAGAGATTTTAAATCATTTGATCCTGCAATTGCTCCGGTAATTCCGGATTGGTCGCCAGTGAAATATTATGGTGGCTATGCTAAAAAGCTTTAAAATAAATTTAGAAAATATATAAAATTTAGATCATGAAAATTCAAAAAATAATTTGGGGATTGACAATCATCATATTTTGCATTTTAGCCAATACAAGAGTGTATGCACAATTTCCAATGCCAGATCACGTGCCTATTTGGGATGCCAACAAAGTGACTTTAAAATTGCATAAAATTTCAGATAATGTATATGCCGTTTCACCCAGTACAACCGAAACCGAAACTACAAAAGGGATTGCACAAGCGACTTCTGCCGGTTTTATTGTGGGTGACAAAGGTGTTTTGCTTATTGAAACAATGCTGAGTAAAGGGCTTTACGATCAGCTTTATAAATTGATACGATCTGTAACGCCAAAATCTATCATTTATGCTATAAATACTAGCGATCACGGCGATCATTGTTTTGGAAATTATTTGCTTCCTAAAGAAACAATTGTGATTCAGAACGAATTCTGCAAAGAGAATCTGGCTAAGAATTACGACAATATAAAGCAGTTTATGATTATGCTTTTTGGTAAAGGAAGAGGAATTGAAGAAAGTGTTTACCGTCCGGCAGATATTACAATAGCAATCAACCAAACGATGAAAATTGATATGGGAAAAGGCAATATTGTTGAAGTAATCAATGTAGGAACGGCACAATCGCCAGCCGATCTTTTTGTCTATCTGAAATCGGGGTCCGGAAATGTATTGTGGGCAGGAAATCCTTTTATTGCTGAAAGCCCAACTATTCCGTGGCTGTTTGACGGGTATTTTTTAGAACCGGTTCAAAATCTGAGCAAAATTTATAATATGATTTCGGATAAAGATATTGTCGTTCCCGGACATGGACGTATTACCAATAAAGCTGGAATTAAATATACGATCGATTATGTAACCGCCTTGCAGACCAATGTTGAAAATGCCGTAAAAAAGGGACTCACTTTAGATGAAACTAAAGCCACTGTAACGATGAAGGAATTTAACAAAGGTTATGAACTTTTTAATTGGCTGCATTTTAATTTCAATGTTCCCAATGCATACAAGGATATCAAACAAAACGGAACTAAATAAACGGTAAATCAACTGGTAATACTTAAAAATTGATTTATGAAAAACAAGATACTATTACTGGTTTTGCTGGTTTCAATATCAGGATTTGCACAGCGCTATCCTGATTTTAAATCGCTTCGATTTGATGAAAATTATAGTGTTCTTGAGAATGATACCGTAAGTAATGATTGGTACAAAACAGTGAAATTCCTGCCCGTTTCTTCTTTTAAAAAGAGCTATATCAGTTTTGGGGGCGATATACGGTTTCAGTACTTCTATGCTAAAAATGAAAATTGGGGAGATGGCCCGCAGGATAACGATGGTTATGTTTTAGGAAGATATTTGTTTCATGCCGATTTCCATGCCGGAAAGCACTTCCGAACTTTTGTTCAAATGCAAAGCAGTATGGCTGACGGAAGAATTGATCCGAATCCTGTGGAGCAAAATCCGCTTGAAGTACATCAGGTATTCGCTGATTTTAAGATAATAGACAAGGGCAGTAAAAGACTTATTTTAAGAGTAGGAAGGCAGGAACTCACATACGGATCACAACGTTTGGTAGCCCTTAGGGAAGGTCCTAATAACAGGCAATCTTTTGATGGGGTTAAAGCCATTGTAGGCAAAGAGAATTTTACAACAGATTTATTTTACAGCCATTATGTGGTGGCACAAGACGGTATTTTTGACGATGAATCGAATAAAGACAGACAACTATGGGGAAGTTATTTTGTTTTTAATAAAATACCAGTTGTCAAAAATATTGATGTGTATTATTTGGGATATCAAAGAGCGAATGCTGCCTTTAATGATGCCGCAGGAAAAGAAAAACGTCATTCTGTGGGAACACGTATTTGGGGAAAAACAAAAAACTGGCGTTACGATGGTGAAGCCGTTTACCAGTTTGGAGATGTGGCCGAAAAAAACATTAATTCCTGGACAGCTTCTATTAATGTAGGATATCGTTTAAATGAAGTAAAATTTCGTCCGGAATTTGGTTTTAAAACTGAAGTAATCAGCGGAGATAAAAACGCAGGAGATACAAATTTAGAAACCTTTAATCCTCTTTTTCCAAGAGGCGCTTATTTCGGACTGGCTTCTGTAATCGGACCATCCAATTTGATTGATTTTCATCCGTCGCTGAGTTTTGAAATTGCCAAAAATGTAGATTGGGTTATTGACTATGATATGTTTTGGCGATACAGCGGCAATGATGGTATTTATGCGCCAAATATGTCACTCATTTATCCCGGAGATACTACTACAGAAAAGAAAATCGGAAATCAGCTAGAAAGCGAAATCATCTGGGAGCCTAATCAATATCTCTATTTCAGGCTCGAAGCGACCTGGTTTAAGGCAGAAGATTATATCAAAGCATCTGGAACAGGTAAGAATATATTCTTTACTGGAATTACGATGCAGCTTCATTTTTAAGCACACTAATCACACGAAAAATTTTAAAACGATAATTATGGAACAAACTGTAATACAATCAAAAATGAAAAAGGTACAATTAATAGCACTACTGCTGTTGATGAGTTTTCCAATGCAGGCGCAGGTATATTCTGAAGAAGAAATTAGTACCAAGCAGACTGTAGATAAATTTTTTGAATATGTGAGAGCCAAAAATCCCGAAAAAATAGCATCGATGGTTTCAGAAAACGTTGACTGGTACATTTTTGAATCGAAATATATGCCATGGACAGGACACCGTTCTAAACGCGCAGAAATTTCGGAATTATTCAAAACACTGTTCAGTTATTTTATTGATGGGAGCGAAAAATTGGAAGCTAAATCCTTTTTATTGCAGGGTAATGAAGTAGCTGTATTTGGCACTGTAGAGCGAACGGTAAAGAAAACAGGTAAACATTTCAAGATGCCTCTGGCAATGCACATCACAGTGGAAAACAATCTGATAACCAAATTTTCACTGTACGAAGAAACATTAATTATTGAAAAAGCACTTCACTAAAAATAGGATTTAATATTTAGTGTAAAAACAAGGAGGACAGTTTTCAAATAAGAAAATGTAAGATTCAAATTTTTGTCTTTTTGATGGTAATAAGTGCGGCCACATCATTTTGTGCATTAGAGGACAATAAAAAGAAATTAAAACCAAAATCAATAATAACCTAAAATTTATTTTTATGAAAAATTTACTCTCAGCAGTACTATTTTTAGTTACTGTTACAGGATTTTGCCAAAAGCCGGGTCCTGCATTGTTAAACCCAACAAATCATGCACTAGTACTAATAGATTATGAAGGTCAAATGGCTTTTGCGACCAGCAGTATTAGTATAGACCAATTACGAAACCATGTAGCATTAGTGGCAGGAGCATCCAAAATATTTGATATTCCTACAGTTGTCACAACCGTGGCCGAAAAATCATTCAGCGGACCTATGTTCCCTGAAATTTTGGAATTGTATCCAGAATCTACTTATATAGATCGTACTACGATGAACACCTGGGAAGATGTAAACGCCTATAAAGCCATTGTAGGCAAAAACAAGAAAAAACTTGTTTTTGGTGGATTATGGACAAGTGTATGTATTGTTGGCCCTGCCTTGTCAGCCATTAGCGAAGGCTATGATGTTTATGTAATTACCGATGCATGTGGAGACGTGAGTAAAGAATCGCACGATCAGGCAATCACCCGCATGGTTCAGGCTGGCGTCCATCCAATGACTTCTCTTCAATACCTGTTAGAACTTCAAAGAGATTGGTCAAGACAAGCAACTTATAAACCGGTAAATGATCTCGTGGTTAAATATGCCGGCGCTTACGGAGTAGGAGTACAATATGCTCGTCAGATGGTCAAACATTAATAGTAGGCGCTATATAGAAATCATTTAAACTAAAGTCATGAAATACAGTTTAAAAAAACAGAAATTTTCAGGTTTAATTCGTTTCCATTTTTACTTATGATGATCACTTCTTTGTCAATTAAAGTAATATCGCAGTCGCCCAAAAAAGGCTCTGTATATAATTTGTAAATTTTACTGAAACAAATATGAAAGATAGACGAACATTTCTTAAACAAGCAAGCATGGTTGGGCTTGCGGGATTGCTACCAACAACCACTTTGCTTGCTGGCGATTTGAAAGTGAATACATTAACCAATCAAGTGGATTCTGCGGCCAAGTGGGCAGATGGATCACGTTTGGTTGTCTCTTTGTCGATGCAGTTTGAAGCGGGTGGACAGCCGGTAAATGCAGAGAGCCCGTTTCCGCAAAATATGCAAAAAGGATTCGTTGATCTTCCGGGTGAGACCTGGTATCAGTATGGATATAAAGAAGGGATTCCCAGAATGCTGGACAATTGGGATAAACTTGGCGTCAAGGTTACTTCGCATATGGTAGGATCGGCAGTATTAAAAAATCCAGAACTTGCAAAGGAAATTGTACAAAGGGGTCATGAAGCTGCCGCTCACGGTATGGACTGGGCAACAGAATATTCAATGCCTTATGAAACTGAAAAAAAGTTTATTAAAGATGGAGCTGATGCTATTAAAAAAGTTACCGGTTTTGAACCAATTGGATACAATGCAAACTGGTTAAGGCGAGGCACAAATACACTTGAAATTTTGCAGGAACTTGGTTTTAAATATCATATTGATGACTTAAGCCGCGATGAGCCGTTTTTAATAAAGGTGAAAGGAAAGGATTTTGCAGTGATTCCGTACACAATTCGTTGTAACGATATTGTATTAATAGAAGGAAAGAATTTTAGTGCAGATCAATTTGCGCGTCAGGTTAAATTAGAATTTGACCAGCTTTATAAGGAATCTGAAAAAAAACGAAGACAAATGTCGATAAGTTTTCATGATCGGATAGGTGGCACGCCGCAAATGGTTGCTGCCACGACAGAAATAATTAATTACATCCAAAAACATAAAGGAGTTACTTTTAAACGAAAAGACGAGATTACTCAAATGGCTTATCAGGATAAAACCATCATACAAGAGTAATGGTCGTGCCAAAAGTAAATCGGGTAACTTGTAAAACGTATTAGATATTAAAATAGCAATTAAAATGAAGTATCAGAAATTATTTCAGCAATATTATTAGCAAATCCGGATTATCCGTCCACAGTGAAACACGATTTGACCTTAAATGAAATTTCAGACAATCATACCTTATTTGGCGGAGGAAGGGCGAGAGGTTATACAGATTATCCTTTCATAAATTAAATTTTAAAAGTAAAACATTATGGAAAATGGAAGTAAAACATGGTTCATTACCGGAACATCGCAGGGTATTGGACTTATTTTGGTAAAAAAATTACTAGAACAAGGTTATAATGTTGCCGCAACAGCAAGAAACGCCGAAGCGCTAAAAAAGGCTGTTGGGAGTTTGTCGGCGCAATTTCTTCCGTTACAGGTTGATTTAATTGACGAGAAAAGTGTACAACAAGCAGTTGAAAGTACTATTGCACAGTTTGGTTCAATAGAATATTTGGTTAATAATGCCGGATACGGTTTGATTGGAGGAATCGAAGAAAGCTCAGATGCAGAAGTTCGTGCCAATTTTGATGTAAACGTGTTTGGTTTATTGAACGTAACTCGTGCGATTCTACCCTACATGAGAAAAAAGAAATTCGGACATATTATCAATATTTCTTCTGTTTTTGGATTACTGACCGGAGCGGGATGGGGAATATATTGCAGTACCAAATTTGCAGTTGAAGCTATTTCTGAAGCTTTAGTCCAGGAAGTGAAACCTTTTGGCATTAAAGTTACTATAATTGAACCAGGTTATGTACGCACCAATTTTCTGAACAGTACGTCATTGATTGCATCCAAAGATCCCATTGCTGATTATAAAGAGATTCGTGAGGCAGTTAGAGTACATCAGGAAGATCTTGGCGGCAAACAATTGGGGGATCCTGAAAAAGTGGCAGCATTAATTCAACAAGTGACTATAATGGAAACACCACCGCTTCATTTATTAACGGGATCTGATGCGTATCAGTTTGCTAATTATAAAATTGATTCGCTAAAAAATGAAATTGAAGCCAACAAAGAGCATACATTCTCGACAGACTTCAAAGCATAATCCTTACGTACTATATTTTATATTATTAATTAAAGTAAAACATCAATTTCAAACAGAAGCTGAAATTGATGTTTTTTTTGAAATATCGAACTCTTTTAAATGGCAAAATACCAACTCTGTATTATTAATTGCGCTTCTGCTCATGTTTAAATCTACTATTTAGAATTATTTATTACTTCAGAATATAATCAGACCCTAATAAAACAAGGACTGACAGAGGACAAAAAAACAATTAAATATTTTAACGAACTATTAACATAATTAATAACGGAACGATCGTTCCGTTATTGTAAATTTGCCCCATAAATATTTAAACATATATAATAATGAAAACAATAATTAGAAATTTAGCCATGCTTTCAGGAGCATTTTTAATGGGAATCAGTTTAACTGCACAAACAAAACAAGCATCACCAGCGAACCCGCCGGAAAACTTTAAGCATGCAACTGTAAAGGTGAATAATGTTGACATTCACTACGTGATAGGAGGAAAGGGAGAACCTTTGGTATTAGTTCATGGATTTGGTCAAAACTGGTACATGTGGAATAGACTTTTGCCAGAACTGTCTAAACACTTTACTGTAATTGCTCCAGATTTAAGAGGTGTTGGAGAATCAGGCAAACCAGCAAGCGGTTATGACAAAAAAACAATGGCCAGCGATATTCATGAACTAGTTAAAAAACTTGGATACAAAAATATTAATATAGCGGGACATGATATCGGATTAATGGTAGCTTACGCTTATGCCGCACAATATCCTGGTGAAGTGAAAAAATTAGCTTTAATGGATGCTTTGCTTCCTGGAGTTGAACCAGTTTGGTCACAAGTTTCAGCATCAGCTTGGTGGTTTGGATTTTTTAGCTGGCCATCTTCTGGCGCTATAGTAAGCGGAAAAGAAAAAGAGTTTTTAACTGGATTCTGGCCCGTTGTAGCTTTTAATAAAGACTCATTTACAAAAGAAGAAACAGCAGAATTCATTCGCGCTTATTCTGTAAACGGATCTACAACAGGAAGCTTTCATTGGTTCGGTGCTTTTGCTGAGGACGGAAAAGACAACGTTGAATTTATGAAAACAAAATTGAATATGCCAGTATTGACAATGGGGGGACAGTATTTTGCCGCAGCGTTCTTAAAAGAGCATACAAAAATTGTCGCCAATGATGTTTACGAAACCAATATTCCAAACGCTGGACACTGGATTGTACAAGAAAATACAGCAGCAGTTCAAAAGGGATTATTAGACTTTTTTCTTGAAAAAAAATAATTCTAGGAAATTAAATTATATTTTGCCATAGTATTAATTTAAAATTAATACTGTGGCTTTTTTTTTAGAGTTAGTGTTTTTATTATAAAACTAAAAATTACAGAACAGTATCATCCCGAACCCATTATTTAGTCCCTTTGACAATAGGCTTTGGCAAACCTTTCGAAAAAAGGGTTGCATATACGGCTACTTAGAAAAATGATGTTTAGTAATGTTTCGAACTTGAGCCTTCAAATTGTTTTAATACAGTATTATCAGTTCTTGTTAAATCTAAATGCATCGATTGTGCACCCAGTTTAACTCTAGCATCATAAGAAAAGCTATTATTTAATTGCCTGCTGATTCTGAAACTCTTCGATGGTTAAGTTTCCGAGTGCAGAATGTCTTCTGCAGGTGTTGTAAAAGTTCTCGATATAATCGGTTATTGATTTTTCTGCTTTCTCTTTAGTCTTATATTTATTTTGGTATACCAGTTCTACCTTTAATGTCTTGAAGAAGCTTTCTGCTATCGCGTTATCATAGCAGTTTCCTTTTCGGCTCATGCTTTGAGTTATTTTATTTGTGGCTAATAAAGCAATAAACTCACGGCAGGCATATTGCTTTCCTTGGTCTGAGTGAAAGAGTAGTTCCTGATTGTTCTGCAATGGACGATTTAAAAGAGCTTTCGTTAAAGAGGTGATGCTTGTATCTTTTGCTCTCATTGTTTCGCTGATTGACCAGCCGATCACTTTACGGTCAAAAAGGTCTATCACCACAGTAAGATAGATCCAGCCTTCATCTGTTTCGATGTAGGTGATATCAGAAACCCAGATTTCGTTTCTTCTGGATGCCTTAAAAATCTGTTCTAATCTGTTTTCTGCTGATCTGTTATTACGGGGTGGGTTTATAGTCTTTTTATATTTAGATTTTGCAATGCTTCTCAGATGGTTTTCCTTCATAATCTGCCCGACAAATTTTCTGGAAACTTTTATCCCGATGGAATCTAATTCTTTAGCAATTCTAGGGCTTCCGTATCGGCATTGGCTCCAGTGGTAAATTCTTATAATTTCTTTTATTATATGGGCTTTCCGTACAGACTTTGCAGTGGGTGTTCTTTTTCTCCAGCGGAAGAAACTGCTTTTGTGGATCTGAAAAATCCGGCACATCTTCTCGACAGGAAATATTTCAGCATTTTCTCTGATGAATTCATATTTCACCCGCCGCTCTTGGAGAAGATATTTTGAGCCTTTTTTAGGATGTCCCTTTCAATTTCTAATTCTTTTATCTGTTTCCGAAGCTTCTGCAGCTCATTTTTATGGGATATTTCAGCTGAAGTTTTCTTTATGGTAAATCTGCCTTCTTGGTAAAGCTTCTTCCAGTGCTGAAGGGTACTTGTACTGATGTTGAGTTCTCTTGCCACGTCACAGACTCTTCCGCAGTGGATGCTCATGGAAGCGGCCAGAATCTTAAAGCTTAAAGTAAAGGTTCTCCTCGTTTTTTTCATGATGTTAAAATTAGCAGGAATAAAATTAGCTGCCAGTCAGAAATTTTAGGCAATATATCATCATTTTTTACTGCTTCAGATAAACACTGTCTAAGCTTTTAGTCGCAAAAAAGGTAGCAACTCCACGCCGAAAAGTGCACCGATTCTGGATCAAGCACAAAACCTGGGGAGGAAATGTCAAAATAAAATAAGAAATTTGCAATCTAAGAATTTGAGATGACCCC